>CAJJLI010000106.1 GCA_905192625.1 uncultured Clostridium sp.
GCTGATTTTTTACAATTGCTAATTCAGCTGCAAGTTTAAAGTCATGATTTAAAACAGTATCTTTTTCATAAACGTCAAATGACTTTGTAGAAGCAAATGCAACTTCTTCCACAGTTCCAAGAACATATTCTTTACCTGTTTGGCTAATCATATAAGTTTCATTACCAACTACAATACTATTTTCTCCGTCTTTGATTGCTGTACGGAATGCATTTTCAAGTTCAGAAGACAAGCTGTTTCCTTCTGTCGCTGTCACATTAACGATGCCTCTTAAAACAGTAGCTTTTGCCATTGGATTTAAGTTTACAATTCGATATAGGTTCTCACCCTCTTTGATAAGAGTATAGTGAACACCCATAGTATCAAAACTTGTCTCACCTTTGTTTACAGCTAAAAGGAGTGCTGCCTTAGCAGCAGAAGGAAACTCTTTTCCTTCCTTAACTGTGTAACGAAGTTCTTTGTTTAGTGTAACACTGGCATATTCTTTGCTCATTTTCTCATATCCCATGAAAACTTGGCTTTCGCCGTATGGGCTTAAAATACCGCCAAAAAACGCAAATAAAAACATTGCTAATATAATAACTGCACCTACAATAGCTAGTTTGTTTCTTAAAAATCGTTTTACAACAAGCATCGTTGGTGACAATACTTTAACTCTTTGTTCATCATCTAGTGCTACACTTTGATTTCTCTTTGCTGCACTATCTTTATCTTCATTAGTAGTATTTATCTTCCCTGCAGGGGAATTGATGTTTTTCTTATTCTCTTCCATGTTTACCTCCCGCGAAAGATATGTTTTCTACTATATTTGTCCATATCATTTTCATCGTAACCTCCCTAGCTAACTCGAACTCTTGGGTCAACTACGGCATACATGACATCGGCTAATAAGTTACCCATTAAAGTTAAGGCTGCCATAAATACCATGTAAAACATATAAAACGGAATATCACCAACAGTCATTGCTTGATAAGATGTGTAACCAATTCCAGGAATCTGGAATAATGTTTCGGTAATCATTGCACCTGCAAATAATCCAGGTAAAGATCCACCAATAATAGTTACAATCGGAATTAACGTGTTACGAAATGCATGTTTATTAATAACAGTACGCTCAGACAAACCTTTTGCCCTAGCTGTACGAATAAAATCCGAATTTAATACTTCTAACATATTTGTTCTTGTATAACGCATCAAACTACCAATACTTACAATAACTATCGTTGCAGTAGGTAGAACAAAATGTTTTGCAACATCCATAATTTTTCCAAAGGTATCTAATTGGTCGTAGTATCTACCAACTTTACCATATAAATCAAACCATCCAAGATGAATGGAGAATATTAATTTTAAAATTGTTGCAAAGAAAAATGATGGTAATGAAATACCAATAAGTGCAATTACAGTAATTGCATAATCTGTTTTGCTATATTGTTTTTTTGCAGATAAAATACCAAGTGGTATTGCAATTATTATCTGCAATACAAAGGAAATGGATCCTAAGATAAAGGAATCCCAAATTACACTACTAAATTTTTGTGTTACTGGTACGTTGTAATACCAGGAATCACCAAATTCGCCTCTTATAACTTTGCTTAACCATCCAAAGAATCCTTCAATAATACCGCCATCTAAGTTATAAACTGCATTTAATTGATCTAACCATTCTTGATAACTTTTTGCTCCTGGAAGAGAGGCTCTCTCTCTTGCAATTGTTTCAATATAGGAAGTTGGAAGGCAGCGCATAATTGCATATATGATCAACGATACGAAAAATAAAATTACTGCGCTTGTTAAAATTCTTTTTACTATAAATTTTCGCATGATACCCCTCTTACTATCTTTTTTATATTGTGACTAATCACCACCTTTAACTACCTAGAGCCCAACCTAAGGTGGGCTCTAGTAGATTTAGGGCATAAACTTATTAGTTCATCTCAATCTTTTCGACTTCTTTCATCCAGCCCCAATAAGTTGTAATATCAGGTGTGACTGTATCTAAATTCACACGTTCTGCACTAAAGATAACACAATTTTGTCTTTGATATACAGGAATTTCTACTGCCCAATCTAATACAACATCAAGAGCGGATTTGTAAGTTGCCTTACGGTACGCTTGATCTGCACTCTGACGAGCATCTAAAATTAATTGATCTAACTGTGTATCTGCAATTGCAAAGTAGTTATTATCAGTTCCGCCTTTTCCAACTCTATTTGAGCTGTAGTAAACTTGATACATATCTGGATCAATGGATGCGCCCCAAGCAGCAACCCACATTTCTTGAGTATTTGCATCAGTCTTGTCCCAAAGAACATTGGAATCAGCTGGATCGTTAATAGTTAAAGTCATACCAATCTTTGCAAGGTCTTCCTTTGCTTTTGTTAATACAGCAAATGTTGGATGGTCACCTGCACCACCAGCAGGAATAATTACTTCATATTCAAGTTTTGCACCTTCTGGAGCAGCTGTTAATTTGCCAGAAGTTTCATCATATGTGTAACCAGCAGCTACAAAATAATCAATCGTTGCTTGTAAAGCCGCAGCATACTTATCATCTGGAGTCATGTCTGATGTGTAAATTGGACTACCATCAACTGCAGTACTATATGCTACTTGATAATCTTCGTCTGATTTTTGTGGTGCTGCCCAAGAAGTGTTGGAAATTGGATAGTTAATAACAGAAGCAGCATCACCATAGTAACTATCAATTGTTACATCACGGTAAACAGCGAAAATTGTGGAGAATGCTTTTCTTAAATTCTTAGAAGCTTCTGAACCAGCATCGCCTGCAACACTTACGTTGTCAGCATTGATACCGATATAACCATATCCTAAGTTATCAACTGTGTTTGTTAAAATAACATCACCAGAAATATCTTTATTGGAGTTGTAGCTAGAGATTTCTTCAAATCCTGCTACACTACCGGATGGATCAGCTACGTCAATTGTACCTGTTCCTACACCAGAGATTTTTTCTGTATCTTGAGTTTCTTTAAATTGTACATATTTTGTCTTTGGAGCGCCTTTGTAGTAGTTTTCATTTGCTTCAAAGTAAACTACTTTGTTATCATATTTGATAAATTTGTAAGGACCTGCTCCTAAAGGTTGAGTTGTTTTAGATTTTACAGAAGATAAATCTCCTCTTGTAAAACCAAAGTTGTTATTATCATAATCATAAGCAGATTCATCACCATAGTAATGTAATGGTGCAATGTTGATTCCACAGATTTTATAAATTGCAGAAGCGTCGAAACCTTTTGTCTTAATTTCTACTTCAGTCTGGCTAATTTTCTTAATACCTTCGATATTAGGAACTTCTTCACCACCAGCAGCTAATTTTTTATCTAACACGATTTCACTTACAATTCCGTCAACGTCGGATTGATAATAAGCTTCATCATTTGCATAGTTTGTACCTAATGCTTTATAATTTGCACCATACTGAGCGATGATATCACTTAAAACTTTGCTTTCATCAGCTACAGTAGTAGAGTCATAAGATTCGTCAATACTATAGAAATGTGCGAATAAATCTTTTGCTTCTGGGTATTCAGTAGTATAAGATTCATAATCTGCATTTCCATATAAACCTTTTACCCAATCTAACTCACTTGTTAAAGTAGGAATAATAATTTTTTCTGCAATAGAAGTCATTGTTTCATTGCTCATATTTGCAAGTTCAGCAGTGATTTCTTCTGCACTTACTGTTGTATTTTCTGCATTGGAGTTATTCTTACGGTAGTTCAACATACCAATAACTGGTGTTGAGAAGAATGTTTGAGCTCCATCATAGCTTGTATCTGCTAATACATAATAATTAAAGATGATGTCATCAGCATCCATAACTTCTCCATCGGAGAACTTAACGTCATCTCTGATTTTAACATTATAAGTCGTAATATCAGTTGCTTCATCATAATCAACTGTAATATTGCTTATACCTTTATATTCATAATCTGTTCCGTTGTAAGCAACCGTTTCACCATCGATAGAATTGTAGATGATACCACCTGTTCTATCCGTAGTTAAAAGATTTACTTGTGTCATGTCTACGACATCATTGTCATATCCAGTGTCAGCGAAAAAAGGACTAAACTTTTCACTAAATGGCAAATAACCAACTACAAGAGGTTTATCTGCACTAGTTCCATTCCCGGAATTGTTTCCAGAGACATTACCGCCATTGTTCGTATCATTGTTTTTCTTGCTACAAGCTGAAACACCTACTGCAAGCGTAAGAACTAATAATAGAGACAATGCTTTTTTTACAGTTTTACTTCTCATTTTCATCTCTCCCTTTTTTTTCAGTCTAAAAGACCTAGAATATTGAAAATATTATCACGACATTTTTCTTTTGTCAATGTGTAGTTTTAAAGTGATATATTCGTTTTTGTGAAATTTTTCCTTAAAATAGCCGTTTTTTATATACTTTGTATAAAAAACAGCTGTAATCATGAAGTAAATTTATGCACATCAATTATTATTGTATACAATACAACATTTGTTAAATTCGGTGCATTTTACCATTGTAATCCATTTTGTAATACGCAATATTCTGAAGTTCACTGTCCTGCTAGTATTACTTCTGTTTTTATCCTTGTACTTATCTTTATTTTTGCTCTTGTATTTACCTAGTTTTTTTTCTCATACTTTGTTTAATTCGGTAATTCAATACAATTATATTTTTTCTGTTGTTGTAAGAATAGATACGAAATAAAGGCCATAAATAATATTCCGCTCAAAAAACGATACTCCAGTGACGTTACATCCATAATCTTATTTTTTACTAAAAAAGCAATTTCTCCTAAAGCACTTGATAAAGATAAGATTAAAATTCCAACCGTTGAACGTTTCATACGTTTTAATGATGTATCATAGTCTAAAGATGTCATTTTTGGCTTGTTCGTTATAAACTTTATTGTGCCCATTATTTCATAGAAAATTGGTAGAAATGTAAAAATAAACGGCAAAAGAATATAAAACTTTCTAGAACCTTCTGTATTTTGAAAACCAACAAATAAAAAAGATAGTAAGGTTAGACTACAGAATATTGAATACGTTATTTTTAGTTTATTTAGTTTTTGGTCATCTATATCAATTTTGAAATATTTCCCCTTATAAACTAAAGTTTTTTTTGTTTTTTTCCCTTGTACTTCTACATGAGTTTCATAATCTTTTGCGTACTTTTTGCTCGCCATTTGTAGTACCTACCTTCCCTTTTCGTGTTCTTGTTTGTATAATTGTCTAAAAACAAAAAATTATAAGTATAATAAACTATAATAATAAAAAAAAAATGGAAACATTTCAACCCTGAAATGTTTCCATTCAATATTTATCTTATATCACTAACAAATATTGCTATAAAATATCAACGGATACCCGTTTACATTAATGTAAATAGCCAAGTAATCAAAGCAAAAATCCCAAGAATGATAACTGCTGTAGGTATAAATACCATAAATGCACCTAAAAGCATTGCTAATTTATCATTTTTCTCAAGTTCTAATTCTTCATTAAAGTCTTGAAACTTTGTATCGTCTTCGGAATTCTTTTCTTTCATTAAATTCATTGCTCGATCAAATTTTTTTTGAAAAAGCATTTAAACCTCTAACTTTCTTATTTGCTTGACAATTTATGGTGACAAGCTACAAAATGTCCATCACTAATTTCTTCAAACGCTGGTTCTACTTCTTTACAAATATCTGTACAATATCTGCAACGTGTATGGAACTTACATCCCTTTGGTGGTCTGATTGGACTTGGAATATCGCCTTCAAGAATAATTGACTCTTTTCTCTCGTCAACATCTGTAGTCGGAATCGCAGACAATAATGCTTCCGTATACGGGTGTGCAGGACTATCATACAATTTCTTAGTTGGTGCAAGTTCAACAAGGTTTCCAAGATACATAACACCAACACGATCGCTAATATACTTAATTACACTTAAGTCATGGGATATGAATAGGTAAGTTAAGTTTTCTTCTTCCTTTAAATCCAAGAGCAAGTTAATGATCTGTGACTGAATGGATACGTCAAGTGCGGATACCGCTTCATCACAAACAACAAATTTAGGTTTTAAAGCTAAGGATCTTGCAATACCAATTCTTTGTCTTTGCCCACCAGAGAACTGATGAGGATAACGATGTATAAAATACTGTGCGAGACCACATTTTTCCATAACCTGCATTGTATACTCTTGCAAACGCTCATCTTTTTGATGGAAGTAATTATGAGCCAACAAACCTTCGCTAATAATTTGTCCAACCGTCATTCTTGGATTTAATGAGGAATATGGATCTTGGAAAATCAACTGAAGATCCTTTCTTAATAACCTCATTTCATTCTCATCTAATTGAGATAGGTTAATTCCTTTGTCGCGGTAAGCCTCATATTTTGCGAACTCTGGTTTATCTTTATACTTCTTCATTAAGTTGTAAATATCATCTCGTAAACCTTGTAGCTCTTTTTCTTTTCCTGCCATTGTTTGTTTTAATAGATCAATTTTACTTTGAAGTTTCTTGGCAGATGAACTATCATTTACTGTTTTACTTTTTTCTTTCAGCAATGTTTTCTTGGCTTCAAGATCATTTGTTAAATCATTTAATTTTTCATTTAAGCTACGAAATTCAACACTTACCTTATACTCTTTTAACAATCGCTCCGATACTTCGGTTAAATCATCTAAAATATAAAATCCACCGATTAATTCAACAATATCTAAAAACAAATCTCTTGCTCGTTTTTGTGCTTGCTTTAATTTTTCTGAGTGTAACTTTTTCTCATCTGCATTTGTTAATGAATCATACTGCTCTTTGAGTTTTTTCTCTTCTTTCTCATACTCTATTAAAGTTTTTTTCTTACTTACAAGATTTTTTAGTATTTCTTCTACATATTTAGGAGCAATTTCATCAATATCCCTACCATCATCAATGGTTCTACTATCCGTCTGTTTATATTTTT
>CAJJLI010000107.1 GCA_905192625.1 uncultured Clostridium sp.
TGTAGGGGAAGGAGTTACACTTATAAGTGTTGCATCACCACTACTCTTGTCCTTTTTTGTAGCATATAAAACTACCAAAATACCTATAAAGATAAAAGATACTAGTACTACATATTTTCCATATTTCTTATAAAAATCCATACGTCAACATGTCCTTTCGCTATCTTGTAATCCCCAACGAGTCAAGGATTTCACTCTGTTTTTGTTCCATAACTTCTCGTTCATTCTCTTCCATATGGTCATAACCACTAAGATGTAACATACTATGAGCGATTAAAAAGGCAAGTTCTCGCTCTAATGAATGACCATATTCGCTTGCTTGACTCATAACCTTTTCAACACTAATAATAATGTCACCAAACAATAACTCTCCCGTTTCAGGATGAAAATTATCATCATAATCTTCTACTTTTGAAAAGTCACCTGGTTCGCTATATTCAATGAATGGAAATGATAACACATCCGTTGGAGCATCTATACTACGATATTCATTGTTAATTTCTTTTATTGCCGCATTGTCGCTTAATATTACGTTTAGTTCGATTTCATATGGACATTTTACATAATCTAGCGATGCGTTTACCACCTTTTCAATCAAAGGTTGATAATCCAAATCTAGTTTTATATCCGTTTCGTATTCTATGTTTAAAGTCATGTCTTCCTCCATTCTTGTCTATGCCAATGCATAATTCCACGGTATTTTACCTTAATTTAAACTTATCCACTTCAATTGCATTTATACCTGTCCTCTAAATTGTGATACGTAAAACTCCCGTAATCTATTAAAGTCTTGAATGGATAATCCAGAATCATCTAAGGTTTTATTGTTTAAACGTAAGAATATAATATCCTCTATTATTTTATCATATGTGACATTCTTCTTTTCGATTTCTCTTAAGTATTCCATCGTTGTAAGTATGTTGTCTGTTAACAACACAACTGCAGCTTCTCTGGTTTTTGGTAGGTCGCTCTTATAGCTATGCTGTTTTACAACTTCCTTAACCTCTTGTGGGATACAATATAAGTCTAATAAATAAAGTCCTAGGGAGATGTAATCGTTACCTTCCAATCGGCCAATTTCATGATACAAGGACCCTGCGTATGCTAACTCTTTATTCGCACCAATGATACTAGCAGCTTCTTTTGAAAGCTTTGCAGATTCCATACTATGTTTGTACAATTTCGGTGCTTCATTTCTCAAACGTATGAGTAGGGGGTGTGTTTCGTCTGTAATTCCGAGAATGTTCGCCTTAGATTTATCTAAAATACCGTTCTCCTTAGATTCGTCTATAACGGGAATGTACTCCCTAGATTTATCTGAAATTCCGTTCGCCTTAGATTCGCCTATAATTTCAGGAATGTACTCCTTAGAAATGAAAGACTCCTCTGTTGTTGCTAAAACCTCCTCTAAAATTACAGAGCTTTGTTGCATTGTTTGTAAATTATTTGATTTCCGATTACAAATGAATTTTCCAGTCCTACTGGTAATCGAGTCATCTTGCCCTTGTACACCTTCATTTTTACCCATATAAAGTTTTATTAGAAACCCAATGATTGCCACCATTATGGAAGTTCCAATGAAATATACAGTATGTACATTCTTCAATGAATGAAGCACAAAATCCTCTTGAATTATTGAGAATGTTAATGTGATCGAAATTAAAATGATACAACTATATATCAAATCCGATGTTTTATTAAGAAATCTCAAACAGATAAATATGGTTGTCGCTACTACAACTTGCAGCATAGCAGTTTCTGTCGATACAATATTTGTTAGAATGGACAAGCAAATTAACGCGTGGGTAACAATAATTCCAAAATAAAAATCAACAATGCTAGCAATACACATGACGCCAATCATCCATAGCGAGTAATTTACTGCATTTGGTTGAAGCATCATATAGTAGGATGCTAAAAATCCACAATCAATTACCCACCATGCATGCGGTTTATTTAAAATTCTCTCCCGATATACATTCAGATAGAGTAAAAGGGTACCTTCAATTCCGAGAGTGTAGACGATAAATTGAATCGTTCTAGACGCTGTCATTTGATAGCTTTTAGATATATAAAACGCAAAAAAGCAAGAAAATATTATAAGTATAACACTTGCCTTTTTGCTCTGTTCTATATTCAGTTGTTCTTTTAAGCTAACAATCTTTTTATTTGTTACTACTTCCAGTTCTTTTTCTAAGCCAACCGTATTATTTGCTACTACTTCCAGTTCTTTTTCTAAGCCAACCGTATTATTTGCTACTACTTCCAGTTCTTTTTCTAAGCCAACTGTCTTTTTCTCCATTGTAACTCTCCCATAACAAAATCATATACCTTGATTCTTGCTATTTCTTTCCCTTAAGTTACTCTATTCTCTTTTGCTTTTTTATTTTATAAGTTATATTATGCTTTATTGCGAGGGCTTCGTTTTTTACTATATGCTTTTACTGTACCTTCTTTTTCTTGCTTTGTATCCTTGGTACTACGTTTTTCGTAATCATCGTATGCGCGTACAATTTTTTGTACCAATGGATGACGAACAACGTCTTGACTTGTTAAATAGGAAAATCCAATATCATCAATTTTATTTAAGACTTTCATTGCTACATCAAGCCCAGAAGCTTGCCCAGTAGGTAAATCTTTTTGTGTTAAATCCCCTGTGATAATAACTTTAGATCCAAAACCGATACGCGTTAGAAACATCTTCATCTGCGCAGGAGTCGTGTTTTGTGCCTCATCTAAAATAATAAAAGCATTGTCTAAGGTACGTCCACGCATATATGCCAAAGGCGCAACCTCAATCAAGCCTTTTTCTGTATTTTTCAAATAACTCTCAGGCCCCATTATCTGATACAATGCATCATATAGTGGTCTAAGGTAAGGGTCAACTTTGCTTTGTAAATCTCCAGGTAAAAATCCTAATTTTTCACCTGCTTCAATTGCAGGTCTTGTTAAAATAATTCTACCAACTTCATCATTTTTAAAAGCATTAATCCCCATCGCCATCGCAAGATAAGTCTTACCAGTACCAGCAGGACCAATTCCAAAAACTATCATCTTCTTACGAATTTGATCGACATAAGCCTTTTGACCAAGGGTTTTTGGCTTAATTGGCTTACCATTGATCGTATGACAGATCAAATCTTTATCAATCTCCACGATAGCTTCTTCTTTATTTTCAAATCCTAAGGAAAGAGCGTAATTTACATTTTGTTCTGTTATCGTATTGCCGCGTTTGCTTAATTCTAATAATTGGACAAAAACACTTTTTGCTTTGGTTACATTCTCATTATTACCAATTACTTTTATCTCACCGTCTCTTGAAATAATTGTGACATTTAGCGTGCGCTCAATGATTTTCGCAAATGCATCACATTGCCCAAAAACATTACGTTCATGTTCCACAGGAATATTAATGATTGTCTCCATTATGCTCATCCGTCTCTGTAATCCTCCACTCGTCTTCATTGATTTTTTCATATTGCCAAGCTGCTTCCTCTACAATTATTTTACCAGTTGAAATACACTTTCCATTCTCGAAAGATACTTTTACTTGATTCTCAACAATTGTAGTACCGCGCTTTTTTAATTCTTCCATATATCTTAATAATTTCTTATTTGCAATTTCTGTCGCTTGCGCATTGGTATATTGTGCTTGAAACACATCATACTCAGACACCTTAGATTTTGTAAACTGAACTGGTAAATAAAAATTTCGTATCAGTTTTAAGGTCTGCACTTCTGATATTATATCACAATGTTCATAAGAATTACTAGGACTATATGAAAATATTTTCCGTCCGAACAAATATAAAGAAAGCCCTTTTTTTGTTCTTCCTGTATATTTTGTGTCATTATATTTTAATGAAAACTCATCTTTATATTCATAGTATGTTCTTAATTGTATATCTCCCTCTGCAATCATTAGTTTATTTTCAATTAATGTATCATTATCTCCAATCACAGGCACAACACCAGAGATTAAGACGTCACCTGATTTTACAATACTACCAATACTTACTTTTGGAACGCCTTTCCTTGTAACTATGCCAACTACCATCGCAGGCTTATTTGCAACGATGCTAGCATATTCATACTGGGTACCAAGTTTATCTCCCTGTAAGCTTGGCACAGATGTTTCAACAATGCGTACAATCAATTGTGTCCCTAAAATTTCAGCAGATACCCATCCAATATCTGTGTATTCCTTTCGAATGGATTCCTCAATCAATGGGCAGTCAATCTCTTTAATTTTTGTACCTGAAAAAACTTCGATTGTTTGCAAATAATTTAATAATTCTTCCTCTGTATGTTTATATCCGCCCTCAATTTTAATATCCCAGATATATAATGATAATATGTAAATAATTGCACAAAACATTGCAAATCCAAGAATATATCCCTTCCTTTTCTTGGCACCTTGCATTTTAAATGGAAATCCTTGCCGCCTCATAATATATGGCACAACTTTAGATTTTCGGGCGATAGGTCGTATTTTCCTATAATCCGAAAGCATCATATAACAATAATACTTTCGCTCTACATGAACCAGACCCCACAATTTTATTTCTCTAGTATTGCATAGGTTTAAAAATCGTTCAATCTCAATTCCCATTAAATTAACATATACATAACCCCTTAACCATCGATAAAGCTTTTTAAGCACAGTAAAATCACACCTTTCAAATAAAATGAATGGTATTATGTATTAATTTTAGCTTAAGTACATCACTTAAATTCCAATGTATTTATGTGCTTTCTGATTTCGATCCTTGTATGTAATAAACACTATAAATCAATCCTGTAATTTTTATTTCGTCTTGTGTACAGTAGGCGATTTTTAAGTTCTTTCCTTCTATACAAAGGCCACTTAATTTAGTTTGTATACGTATTTTTGTTTCACTATATTCTAAAATACGTTTGTGATTTTCGATGCAGACTGAGTTTCTACCATTTATTGTTATAATAGGTGCACCTGCTATCATATCTGGTGGTAGCATTAAATTATCCGATATGATTTCAAGATATGTAATTCGGTCTGCCTTTCTTTCCTTGTCCTTACGTTTTATCTCATCATAGAACTCTTTATTCGCCTTTTCTTTATACTTTCGATGTTCTGATTTCACTACTTTTGGTCTAAAAAACATGAAGTTCCCTCCGAACAGTTTCATGTGCTAACTATACTATATGATAAGTTTATGCGGAATAGACATAATCGTTCCTAGGTTTTTTACATTAAAACGAAGCCTAGACACATTTTTATATAGATTAAGCATTCTTAAGATTTCTATGTACAAATAGATCTCTCTTATTCTTACTTCATAAAATCAGTGAAACTTAGCTAGTAGTTATTTATAATGAAAAACAGATAAAGATTTACAAAAAAATAAAGCATAGACACGAAAATAAGCTTCGCTCATGCTTTATTTAAAATTTCTTTTGTATGTTTTTTTGCGTTTAAAACAACTACTTTTATGTAAAGTTCCTTAACTTTTTTTATATCGAAATGTTTTAATTTTAGCATTTTTATATCATCTTCATCTGTTATTTCACGTAACTCTATCATCGTTTTTATTTCAGGACGTTTCTTATTAATATTTATCCTATATGTAATAACAACTATTGTCATCAGAGTAACTGCTAAAAAAATATGATATATGATTTTCTTGTTAATCATACCATAATTCCTCCATTTCGAGATAAAAAAACCCTCAATGTAACATTGAGGGTTTCTGCACATATTATTTAAACTTACGTTTACGAGCAGCTTCAGACTTTTTCTTACGCTTAACGCTTGGCTTTTCGTAATGTTCTCTCTTACGGATCTCCTGTTGGATACCTGCCTTCGCACAGTTTCTCTTGAATCTGCGGAGAGCGCTGTCTAAAGACTCATTCTCTTTTACGATAACATTCGACATAGACTCACACCTAACCTCCCTCCAGTTGTGTATTGTGCCTATACAACTGTTTGGGTATTTCTTGAATAGCACTAAAAAGATTATAACATAAATTCAGATTTCGTCAACCTCTTTTTTGCTATTTATCATAAAATTATGAAATTATTTCAAATTAAATCAAATAGTTAAATAGTATAGGCCACTTATCTATAATTTAAACGTGAACTGCCTCTTATACATTCGACACGAATATGTTTCCAGATATTTTGAGACAGTCCACATATAAATTCAAACTTTACGAATTATATTGCGACAATATTGTTACAAATAATTGATTTTACAACATATTGTTACTTAATTCGCTTTTATTAATTATTTAATCTGTGTACCGATTACATCAACTACTTTTGCAACTGCTTCATCAATGCCTGCTGGATTCTTACCACCAGCTTGAGCCATGTTTGGACGACCACCGCCGCCACCGCCTACAAGACTAGCGATTTCTTTAATTAAGTTACCAGCATGAGCTCCCTTAGCCATAGCTTCGTCAGTTGCCATTGCAATAAGATTTACTTTATCGCCCATTGCAGATAATAATACTACGACACCTTCACCAAGTTTTTCTTTTAATTGATCTCCAAGGTTACGAAGTCCGTTCATATCTACATCTGGAACTTTCGCTGCAAGAACTTTAACACCTTTTACATCAACCACTTGATTCATAACATCACCAAGAGAGTTATTCGCAAGTTTTGCTTTTAATTTTTCATTTTCAGCTTGTAATGCTTTTAATTCTTCTTGCATGCTTTCAATCTTCTTTAATAAGCTAGCAGGTTCTGTTTTCGCTGCTTTTGCTACATCATGAAGTTCTTCTTCAATGTTCTTATAGTAATCAAATACTGCATTTGAAGTAATCGCTTCAATTCTTCGAACACCTGCTGCAATACCAGCTTCGGATAAAATCTTAAACGCTGTAATAACACCAGTATTTACAACGTGAGTACCACCACAAAGTTCTTTTGAGAATTCTCCCATGGATACTACACGAAC
>CAJJLI010000108.1 GCA_905192625.1 uncultured Clostridium sp.
TTTAAGATATGTATCATTTACGCATTCCTCTATGTCTCTTACATGATTTCCTAAAATACCGGCCGCAATATATATAAGTAGTTTCTCATACTTCTCTGCCATCATCGACAAACCGAGTTCATTTTTCTTACAAATCAGAGTAAGTATCTCTTCATCTGTCAAGATCACAGCCTCCTTCGAACATGCACATTAATCTATACACAATGATTTTAGATTTCTTGCACGTAAATTTATTTTTTTTACATAATTAAAACGATTCTTTAAAATTCTGTCATCTTTTACTTCTAGAACCTTTATACCATGAGCATAATCAGTTCATGGTCTTGTTTCTTTCATTGCTATCTACTATCAAGCTTCCCTTAGCTCTTTCCGCATTTATTATAGCATGCAAGCAATATGGTTTCAATTTGCATTTTAGGTGTTTTTGTAAGTATTGTTTGCAACGAACTACTTTGTTATAATGACCATAATTAAATATTTATAACTTTTACTTAGAATCATTTACTAATACTAAAATGACTCAAAAAATTATATACTATATGAAAGGTAAGATGCTATGATAAACGATACATTAAAAAATAAAAAACGAACACTTTCTGTAGAAGTATTTCCACCAAAAAAAGAAGAAGAGTTTCCTGAATTATATGAAACGCTTACGGCACTTGCAAATCTTCAACCGGATTTCATTAGTGTAACATATGGTGCTTTGGGTAGTAATTCTAAAAGCACTGCTAAAATTGCTAGCTACATAAAAAAAGAATTAGGCATTGATGCCTTAGCGCATTTAACTTCCACAACACTTGATGAATCCAGCCTTTTAAAATCATTACAAGATTTTAAATCTTTAGGAATTGATAATATATTAGCCCTTCGCGGAGATAAACCCAAAGACAAAAGTATAGAAGAATTTAATCAACGAAACTATCTCTATGCCTCAGATATGATTTCTGCCATACGTAAGAATAGTGATAATCTATGCATAGCTGGTGCATGTTATCCAGAAAAGCATATTGAAGCAAAATCTATGGAAGATGACCTATTACATCTTAAAGAGAAAGTGGATGCCGGAACGGATTTTTTAATCACCCAACTATTTTTTGAAAACTCAAGACTTTATGAATTTTTAAACCAAACCGAAGCCATCGGCATTCAGATACCAATCATCGCTGGGATCATGCCCATTACATCCGTAAGTCAAATAAAAACTACCCTAGAGATGTCTCATGCACATATACCTTTAAATTTAAGAAAAATTTTCGAAAAATATCAAGATAATCCTCTGGACTTTAAAAAAGCTGGAATGGATTATGCAATTCTTCAAATACTTGATTTAATGTCCCAAGGGGTATCTGGGATCCATCTTTATTCTATGAACAAATATGATGTTAGTAGCTTCATATTTCAAAATGTTTTATCCACTCTTTAATTTGTAACATTGTATTCCTTATTGCTGTTTTGATATAACTATTTTATAAATGCCTGCCATGCTGTAAGCATCCTACTTAAGCATGGCAAGCATCAGATTCTATTTCTTGCCTATTATTCTTGCGCCTTCCATGGAGCATTGATATATTTATAAATATTCGTAGTCGTATCTGCTTTCGTATCCTCTTTTTCTTCTGTTACCCAAATAGGACTACTTCTCTCACTCATTGTTTCTTTCGCTTCAGACTCTGTCATCAATGCTTCCTTTGTATAATTCATTGCTCCGTTCCATAATAACCATTCATCATATCCCGAGTCATATACTGCATTGATTTGCTCCCTGACTTCATCTTTTCCATACTTAATATAATGTTTCAGCCAGGATGCTGTAAAATCTTGCAACCATGGTCTTACAATCGCTTTATGCTCTTGATCAGATATTTCACTCAAAACTTTATAGGATGACTTTAATGCCTCAATGATTAATTCATACGGTTGTGTATCTGGATATTTTATCCCATAGTAACCATCTCCATAATGCGAAGGATAAATCATCGGGCAAATATAATCTAAGTATTTGGACATTTCAAGATAACTTTGTCCTACAATTTTAGCATCCACTGCGCTATTTATGATTGCTCCGTACACATCTGCAGATATAAATATGTTTTTCGGGCGTAACTTGGTATAAGCATATTTTACAAACTCAGTAATAGTTTCAATTTTTGCTTTATTTACTGCTTCTTCTCCGAAATCCACCTGCTTCATTCCACTATCCGTTGAAAAACGAATATAATCGAAATTTACTTCGTCAAAGCCAATCTCTGCACACTTTATAGCAATATTGATTAAGTAGTCCCAAACTTCTTTTTTATAAGGATTTACCCACGCCAAGCCATCTTTATCTTTAAAAATTGTACCATCGTAATTCCTTAATGCTAACTCAGGTCTTTTACTTGCCAATAGCGGATCTTTAAAAGCAACAACTCTAGCAATTAAGTAAATATTTTTACTCTTTAACTTATCTATTAAGGAATCCATATCGGATATATAAGTTTTTGTAGCATTGATTTTAATTGCATCTTCATACTCCATCAAATACGTGATTCTACCTTCATCATCTTTTACATCAATCACCATGGCATTTAGCTCTGTATCATCAACCAATGAAATCAATTCATCTATCGTACTATTCGCCTTTGATGCAGTCAGATAGATTCCCTTAACTTTTGTTGGAGTTCGTGTATCAATAATATCATTGAAAACATCTGTAACTGCGTCACTTTTTGTATTTACTTCCTTTACAATACCTCCGATACCATAAGGACCGATGATGTTTTGTACTTGCACTTCCTCGTTACTCACTTTTTCCTTTTGCAATGCTTGTTTATTGTTTATAAACTTATTGCTATTTATCTTCTCGTTTGCAATCGAATAAGAAGCGATGCCAGCGATTATAGCTAACACAAGAACAAGAAAGAAACTAGCCAAACGCTTGCTCATCTTACTGACTTGTAGAAAAGAATTTGAATATCTTTGTTTTCCCTTTTTGGAACGAAAGCATAATTTCATATCCCTTTTTCTCATAAAGCCATCCTTTTTATACTAGTGAGGTATTGTTTTATATTATTTTTTCTCCAATAAACTGCCGATGTATTTTGGCGAATACTTTAATAATTTCAGGATCGAAGCTTTTACCCGCTTCCAGCTTGATTATATTCATACTTTCTTCATGTGAAAAAGCTTCATGATAGCATGTTTTACTTGTTAAGCTTTCATAAGCATCAACAACAGCCATAATCCTAGCACTAATCGGAATTTTTTCACCCTTTAACCCATATGGATAACCAGTTCCATCCCATTTTTCATGATGATACTGCGCCATTTCTGCTGCTAACTCAAACAAAGTGTTGTGTTCATTATTCTTAAATACACTTTTTAATATATCAGCTCCATTTGTAGGATGTTTCTTTATTATATCCATTTCTTCCTTTGTTAATTTTCCTTTTTTACATAAAACGCTATCTGGTAATGTAATTTTTCCAATATCATGCAGTGGTGCGACAAATTCCATTAAATTTATAAACTCATCGCTAATTTGATTTTCAAAGTAGTCTGAGAGTTGTAAACCCATGGCTAAAATGCGGCATTTTTTTGCTACATTAGTGAAATGTTGTTCCTGCGTTTCTTCTCTAGCCTCAGCTAGTTTTGCCATGGTAAGAAACATCGTTCGGTACTCCATCATCATCGCATAATGTTGGTCACTTAATAATCTTTGTAGTTTATTATTGTAACTTTCAAGTTCGTGTTGCATACGATAAATTTTAATATGAGTGCTAACTCTTAAAATGACTTCTTCCAATTCAAATGGTTTCGTAATAAAATCAACTGCACCTAATTTAAATGCTTTTACTTTCTCAAGCGTCGAATTCATCGCAGAAATAAAAATAATTGGAATATCTCTTGTCTTAATATTTCTTTTTAGCATCTCACATAGCTCAAATCCATCCATGTCCGGCATTGATATATCAAGTAGAATTAACTGTGGCTCATATATATCAATCGCTTCAAGTGCTTGCGAAACACTTGTCACAGGTCTTGCAATAAAACCTGCTTTTTTTATCATCTCTGCAAGTACTGTTAAATTTGCAATAATGTCATCAACTATTAAAACATTTATTTCATCTCGGATAGTATCTTGTGTAATCATAATTACCCCCTGTTAAAACAGCAGATTTTGCAATTCTCTCATTCTTTCAAGCGTGGTATTATAGTCTTCCTTTCTTATTGCTAGTTCTAAACGAAAAGCAAGCTTACGCTCTACCTGTTCACTTTCTAAAAATAAGTTCTTGATAACTCCTGCAAAATTTTCTGCCTTTTCCCAATTTCCCAATTCAACACTTAAGCTTAAACGCTCAAGTATTTCTTTCACTCCTCGGATGCGGTCTTCTTTTGAATCATCATTTTCTTCATCTACGTATGAAAAATTCTCTGCACCAAGTATACTCCCCGTTGTATACCCTAACTTCGAAAATCTTCCGTCCTCGTCGACTGAAAATTGCCTTGATTCTCTTTTATCCGTTTTTCTCGTCGCTTCACTTCCAATTCCTAAGCGTACCGAGAATGAAAATGTACTTCCTTTTCCTTTTACACTATTTACATGAATGTTTCCACCCATAAGTTCCACCAAACGCTTGCTAATCACTAAGCCCAATCCTGTTCCACCAAAACGCCTCGTGATTGAACCATCTACCTGAGAGAAACTTATAAATAGTTTATCCATATCTTCTTTTGAAATTCCAATACCACTATCCACGACAAAAAAGAATAATTCAACTTCTGTATCGCTTTGTAGCGTATTCATAATTTCCACTGTTATCTGCCCAATATTCGTAAATTTTATTGCATTTGACAATAAATTATTAAGAATCTGAGCAAGACGAAGTTCGTCTCCAATAACTCTTCTAGGAATTTCACTACCAAAGTTTAAAACAACTTTTAATCCTTTTTCTTGAACTGCTGCGCAGTGAATGGATAACGTCTGACGGATGAATTCTTCAAAGTCAAATTCTCTCTTTTCTAAAATTAACTTGCCAGCCGTTATCTTGCTAAAATCAAGGATGTCATTTACCATCTTAGACATATGATCACAACTTCTTAAAATAATATTAATATGTTCTTGCTGCATCGATGATAAATTCGTTTCAAGTAGATTATTCGCGAGTCCTTGTATCCCATTGATTGGTGTCCGAAGTTCGTGTGTAATGTTTGCTAGAAATTCATTTTTAACGTTATTTGCTTTATCTAGTTCTATTTTTGCAGATTTTTCTCTTTTGAGAGCCTGCTTTTCTTTTGACCTATTAATCGCATAGCAGGCTCCAAGGAATCCATCTTCCTTAACTTGCATCGCAACTTTTAATCTTACTGGGCAACAGGTTTGATTGCTCCGATATGCCACAGTTTCGTAATATGTACAATTTTCCTCTTTTTGAACTAAGTCATCTTCTAATAAATGCAATTGCTTCTTATTCCATTCAAACACTTTAGGAAATACACATGTAATGTGATTGCATCCCTCACTCCACAAATCTCCTAATTCACTTTTTGCTACCTCATTGCAATAAATAATGACTCCTGTTTCATCAAATAAAAGGATTGCCTCTAAGCACTCTTCAAAACAACTATATTTCGTTTTAGAATCACTTATATTAGCTATCAACATCGTATCCTCTCATTCACATAAACTTTCAAACTTTTCCAAATATATCATAATTCAAGCTTACCTATTTTGTCAACGTTATTCAATTTCTAACATTGCTCGACTTCTCTTTTTTTTACAATTCAATATTCCTTTGCATATTATGTATACTAAACCTATATACATAGCATCTTATGAAGTATTTCTTTTATTTCACGTATTGTGAAATATTCTTTTGATTTTCTTGTAATGATTACTCGATTTGCTTGACATTTTGCCAAAATTTGTTATATAATGCCTAATAAATGGATAAATTATAGGAATTGATGGGAGGGCACATGAACTTTAATATTCGATTAAAACAACTTCGCCAAAAACATAAATTAACTCAAAGTGAGCTAGCTGACATTTTAGGTTTAAAACCTACCGCTGTATCTAACTATGAATCTAGACGAAACGAACCATCCTTTGATAAATTAATTTCGTTATCAAAGTATTTTGATGTTTCTTGTGATTATTTATTAGGTATTTCTGATGCTTATTTACCTGTTGGAGGAGAAGTACTAGATAAGGATATTGTTGAGTTTTTTAATACATATCAGCAACTTGATTTTGAAAATGCGCAAGAACTAAAGAATTATGCAGATTATCTCTTATATAAGCAAGAGCGAGAAGGTTCTTTTTAAATAGTGAACTTTCATCCAATTAAAAGCGATACTTCAACTTTTAAAAACGTAATACTTCTATATATAAATACATTATTAGAATAAGGAGTGTCACGATGTAAAAGTAAAAAAGAAGGAGCAGTTTCAAGTGACTCTGCATCCTTCCATTTTTATGTCTATATTCTTATTTTAAAATATTATTTTCCACAGCAATGTTTATATTTCTTACCGCTTCCGCATGGGCATGGATCATTTCTTCCAACTTTTTTATCTTTTACGATTGTGTTGGATTTCTTTTGTTTTAGATATAATTCTTTTCTACGTCCATCGGATAAGATTTTTTTCCAAGCTGGTAACTCAAATAACCAAGAAGCATTTGCTTCTACCATGTTATAATATAATTTTTCTTTATCAAATTTAAGACTAACCTTAGTATCTGCAGTCATCTCTTCGATAGGATTTGGAGTAACCAAACTTTCGTTGATTCCATCTAAAAAACCAACCATGTGTTGTAAGGATGCACCATACCGGAATACTGGCAAAGCCACTACCACGGTGACGGCAACGCGCGTCGTCTGGCGC
>CAJJLI010000109.1 GCA_905192625.1 uncultured Clostridium sp.
TCCACCGACGGTAGATTGGGGATTCCTCATATCAGGCGAACTAAAAATCAGGCGATGTGGAGTAGCTTACAAGTTTAAGGAAAGTCCTCTTGTGGTAATTTCAGCTGCTTCAGCTGGTATGATTGGTGCCTTTGCAAGCCAGATTCTAAATGGAAGTATTTTCACTGCTCCTACAACAATTTCTTTCACTGGCCCAGGAGAACCACTGGGTGCTTTTATCGCTGCATATGTAGCTATCACACTTGGGCATTTCATATCTGGTAAAACAAAAGTTGATATTATTGCTACTCCATTGGTATCCATCTTATCTGGATCACTTGCTGGTCTGTTCGTTGGCCCACCAATTTCATCTTTCATGTTAAGGCTTGGTGAGCTGATTAACTGGGCAACATATCGCCAACCAATTTTAATGGGTATCATTATTAGTGTTATCATGGGAATTATACTTACCTTACCAATTAGTTCTGCTGCACTTGGTGTTGCTTTAGATCTTTCTGGCATTGCAGCAGGAGCTGCCGTTGTTGGATGTTGCGCCAATATGATTGGCTTTGCCGTTGCGAGTTACCGTGAAAATAAACTTGGGGGTTTCATTGCTCAAGGCATTGGAACAAGTATGTTACAAGTTCCAAACATCGTTAAAAAGCCTATAATCTGGATACCAGCCATTTTGACTAGTGCAATACTCGGTCCTATTTCAACACAAGTCTTAAAGATGACAAACAATGCAACCGGTTCAGGTATGGGAACTGCAGGGCTGGTTGGTCAAATCATGGCCTTAGAAACTATGGTCCCTAGTATCGGGCTTTTCGCAACTTTACTTCAAGTTGCCCTAATGCACTTTATCTTACCTGGTATTATTGCTTTTATTATCTCAGAGTTTATGCGTAAAAAAGGACTCATAAAGTTTGGGGATATGAAATTAGATATATAAGTAGAACAAAGCTATCGTAAAGCCACGTTAATTACAAATATAACTCTTAAACAAAGAGTACTTAATTGTAATAAACATGGCAAACGATAGCTTTATTATTTGCAAACACTTTTTACACGTGTGCTACCCTGTATAATAGGAACACCAATTTCACTCTACTAACTATTTTAATATGATACAGGTATCCATCTGCTACATGTATAAAGGGATATTGCTATTTTAACTTTCACTATAATCTCAATTCAGAAATAATTTCACCATCCAACGACTTTATAGCCACATTGCTAGATTCATATATCATATAGCTGTTTTTATTGCCTTCCTTTGGAATAGAAACTGATCCAGGATTTAGATATACATAATCCTCTGTCTTCTTTAATGCCTGCACATGGGTGTGACCATGTAGTAGAATATCACCTTTTTTTAAGGATGGTAACTTATTTTCATTAAATAAATGACCATGGGTTGCAAAGATTGTATGACCATCCAAATATAACATCATAGAATCGGACATGACTGGGAATTCTAATACCATTTGATCAACTTCAGCCTCACAGTTACCACGCACACACCATATTTCTTCTTTCATAGCATTTAATATCTGAATCACTTCTTTGGGTGCATATCCTTCTGGTAAATCATTTCTTGGTCCGTGATATAAAAGATCTCCTAGTAAGAGTAAACGATCTGCTTTCTCCTCTTTATAACGATCTATTAGTTGCTTGAGATAAAATGCTGATCCATGAATATCCGATGCAATCATTAATTTCATATAATTCCTCTTTTCTGTTAATAAATTCGTGCAATCATAGCACTTTCCTATATTGTAACGAATTCAAACGTCTGCATCAACTATAATATTATTTGCATTTTACCATTACTCCTACTCAGAAAATTTAATCCTATACATGAATCTATTTTTTTGTATTATATCTTGCTTTTACCGTAAGGACAATATTTCTAGTCAAGGTTTCATTTCCATTGGAAACATATGCAACTAGCGTTACTTTCGCATCCTTATATTTTGGTCGATTCACTACACCTTTACTAGAGATAATGCTTTCATTTTTAGATACCCACGTGATAGTTGAACCATTCTTACCATACTTTGGTAGCCCAATATTCTTTGTGATTCGTTTCCACGAATCACCTTTGGCATATGTTAGTTTAATTCCTTTCATATCTTTATAAGCATTCGAGTTTTTTGAAGTTACAACTAAGGATAAGGTAGCAATTGGGCTTTTTTCCTCTGCATAAGATTCATCCGTAACCCAAATTTTCATTTGATAGGTTCCTGGTTTTAATTTCAGCGCCCAATCAGAAGTATTAATGGTAAAATTGTTTAAATTATAGCTCGTGCTATATGGTAGTTTGGTATTAAAATAAAGTGGTTTCCCCTCAATCGATATCCTGATACCTACCATTTTCTTCGTTGATTGTATTGTGCCACTTAAACTCACCTTACCACCTTCAACGACTTCATAGCTTTCTTTATTTCCTGTAATATAAGTTTTTTTACTCGCTATTACATTGATATCAAATACCTTAACTTTTGAATTGTTCCCATACGATATGGTTGCCATCAAAGAAACACTTATATCCTCGTATTGTCGATTGACAATACCTACCCCATCATTTATTCTTACCACATTTTTATTACCGGAAATCCAAGTGATCGTTGAGCCACCCTCACCTTTTGTAGGTAAAGTTAAACGTCCAGTAACATAATTTGCATAATCCCCTGAGGAATAACCAATATTTAATCTATTATAATCCTGCTCTAAGATTTGTGTTTCATTGCCTCGGACTGTTAAACTAGCCTCATAAATCAAAGCACTTACGTTTGGATCATTCGAGGTTGTTGCATAAATTCTAATTTTATAATCACCAGTCTTTAAATTAGAGGTATTTAAACCCAGTCGTCTTAGGTCATAGGTCGAGCTATCTGGGTTTGCTTCCATTCGTATTCCTTCATTTGTCAATGAACCATTCACTTCTTTTGAAATTAATAATTTAACGTTCGTTAGTTTGGATTGTGCAGATATGGTTCCAGCCAATGAAAGTTTACTTGATACGATCATTGAGTATGCAGAATCAAGACCTGTTACTTTTGGCACTGACTCCAAGTTAGAAATTATCCATATCGGTCCACTGTCATTGTATACCGTCTTACATTCCTTCATAATCGTTTGAAGATCATAACCATCTGACTTTTTACTACGACTTCTTTGTGTATTATCTCTGGAATCAGCAACCAATACTTTACCTGCATCCGTAATTCCTCTTAGTACAATAAATTCATCCCTTGTTTGAGCAAATGTAGGGTTATATACATTCGTTAGCAATGCCACAACAAGTTTTCCCTCTTGTAGTGCTTGCGTAACCTTCTTAACTACGCTTTCATTGTTATAGATTGGATTCAGTGACTCCACAGATAAGTTGTGTGAGCTTGCTAATGACTGTATCAAGGAGTTACTCATATACGTAGTATTATTATAATTATTATTATTTGCCCAATTTACCATATAGATAGGATCCAGTACTTGATTCTTTAAACTAGATAGTACCGTTGCCATCGAAGTAAGGGCACTTCCATCTACACCAAGTGTTGAAGTTCCAATGGAATAATCTTTATATACACTGTACAATTGGTTAAAATAATAAATGTTTCTTTGTGGTCCAGCTATGATTTCATATTTCGCTTCTACCTTCGGTAATATATACAAATACGACGTAGCAATTTCTTGTTCCTCTTTCAAGCTATCTGTTTTTACAAACACTCGAATCGTATAAGTATTCCCTGCCACAAGCTTTGAATCCGAAGTGTTTAATCGAATTGAATTCAGATTGTAGTACGTACTCTTTGGATACACCGTTACTTTGGAACTGCTAAAATTATAACCTGATATATCAACCCACAAAGAGGTGATTTCCGATTTTGCATTCACATATCCCTCTAGGGTAAAGGTCTGCCCTTTTGTAACTTCATATAGCTCTTTTATTGAAACTTCAGGGTATGCAATCTCATTTTTAGTAACTACAAGATTAAAAAACTTCTGTTCTATTTTCCCTGAATGATACAATATAGCAGTTAGGGTAACATACTTATCTGCATCCGTAGGTCTTGTTACTATTCCGGCATCTGTAATCACACTTGTATTATTTGATGTCCAGGTAATCGCCGATCCTCTCTTTCCAATGGTAGGTAGATATATATTTTGCGTAACAGAATTATAACCATCTGCCCCATTAAACAAAACTTCTAAATCATACCAATCTGCAATCAAAGACTCCTCTGTACTCTTATAAGTATCATCACTTATCTTTTGTATTCCACTTGCCTCTACATTCATAGGAAGCATCGTTAGGATAAGTAAAGTACATACATATACAACGTTACATAAAACTCTTCTTATCTTAGAATACATAATTTTTTCCTTTCTATTTTCCAATAATTGTATTTTATTTAATTATACCATAACTATTTTAGATATTGTGTCACTTATGAGTTATTTCAATGTCAAATATAAGACATCTGAAATTTATGCTATAATGAAAACCGTATGAGCTATCGCAAGCTCGCTTGTGTATAGCGATTGAAGCAACATGACCATGAACTGGTTCTTGTTCATGGTATAATGAACGCGGAATGAGCTATCGCAAGCTCGCTTGTGTATAGCGATTGGAGCAACATGACCATGAACTGGTTTTTGTTCATGGTATAATGAACGCGGAATGATTTACCGATACAAATGGGTACACTTTCATTAAGGTTGAAATCATTTCTAAACATGAATTTATATAGAAAGAAAATAAAGAGAAAGGAAGCATGCTGATTTAAAATGCATGAATAAATAATGAGCAAGATTCTTTTAGTCGAAGATGATACAAGTATCATAAAAAATTTAACGGAATTCCTATCCACAGAGGGTTATTCTGTCACTTCAGTTACCGGTCAAACAGAAGCACTAGATAAAATCGAAAACGAATATTATGATTTAGTCCTTCTTGATATCTCCCTGTCAAATGGGAATGGTTTTGCAGTATGTTCTGGAATTAAAGCAAAGGGGGATACTCCTGTTATATTTGTAACTGCATCTGGAGATGAATTTAGTGTCGTTGCAGGGCTTGACATGGGTGCAGACGACTATATCAGTAAACCATTCCGCCCAAGAGAGCTATTATCTAGAATAAAGAGTGTATTACGCAGAAGTGGTAAAATAAATTCCGTGACAGAGATTCATAGTCTTACCATAGATATGGTGAAAGCAACCGTAATGAAACGGGGGAAGGAAATCTTTTTATCTGCTTTAGAATATCGTCTACTACTTGTTTTCCTGTCCAACCGAGGTGTTGTGTTATCAAGAAATAAATTATTAGAAGAGATTTGGGACATTGCAGGTGATTTCGTTAATGATAATACCTTAACCGTATATATTAAGCGTTTAAGAGAAAAAATTGAAGATGATCCACAAAATCCAAGCATCATTAAAACTATTCGTGGATTAGGTTATATAATGGATGAGCTATAAAATAAAATGATTGGTAATCTATTAAACAGAAAGGATTCTACATGGACTTTTTTCGTAACCCAGAAATTAAGAAAAGTTTATTTCTTTATATAAGCTTTATTCTAGTGACTACAATTATAGGATTTTATATCAATGATTATTGTGGCTATTATGTATTATTCATTGAATTACTCCTAAGCATTTTGCATTTTTCATATACCTTTTTACGCTATCAAAAAATTGCAGAATTGAGTGGGATACTTGACTCCATTTTGCATGGAAATGAAGCTATAAATTTTGATAATTTTAGTGAAGGCGAATTGTCTATTTTACAAAACGAACTTACAAAGATGACATTGAAATTACGAGAGCAAAGGACTGAACTTGTTCGTGATAAATTATATTTAACCGACTCCATTGCTGATATTTCTCACCAACTTAGAACTCCTCTAACGTCCATCAATCTTATTTGCAGCTTTCTATCAAAATCGGATCTAAGTGATGAAAGAAGAAGACAATTGTCAAAAGACCTTAATAAAATTCTACAAAGAATTGAATGGCTCATATCTTCCTTACTTAAACTTTCTAAGATAGATGCAGGTACTGCAAATTTCAAAAAAGAAACGGTTTATGTAAAGGAATTGATAGAAAAATCAATAACTCCCATCATGATTCCAATGGAACTTAAAGAGCAAGAGTTTCATACATCTATGAATGGAAATGAATCTTTTGTGGGGGATTTGTCATGGTCCATTGAAGCAATTAGTAACATACTAAAAAACTGTATGGAACATACTCCAATTGGCGGAAATATAACTGTTAATTGCATTGAAAATAGCATTTATACTGAACTTGTTATAAAAGATAATGGGAGTGGCATTGACAAGGAAGATTTGCCTCACTTATTTGAACGCTTTTATAAAGGGAAATACTCTAGTGATCAAAGTGTTGGCATTGGACTAGCCCTTGCTAGAGTCATTATTGTTGAGCAAAACGGAACAATAAAGGTTGAAAACAATTACGACGGTGGTGCTAAGTTTACAATACGTTTCTATAAGCAAATCATATAATCTCTCTACTAGCTCTAGAATAAAAGAAAGCTTAATGACAGGTAAGTGACAGTTTTGTAATTTTACAGTCACCTAGTTGTCATCTAAGTGCTATATACTTGTTTTTAAAGAAGAAAAAACATGAATTGCATTTAGAAAGTGAGTGAAAGATTTTTCAAATTTTTACTCAACAAGTTTGTGTCTGCGCTACATCCACAAACTTGATTTGTGCAAAAAGCTCGCAGAAAGAGGTAATTATGAAAGAGGTAACTATAAGAAAAGGGTATTTTGGATAAAAAATCTCAAGTATTAATAAAAATACAAAATT
>CAJJLI010000110.1 GCA_905192625.1 uncultured Clostridium sp.
GCTGAGGCATAATGCGGATGAAGTCGAGGTAGATGCGCATCGCGGCCCGGATCAATGAATTATCGTGGAAGAATTCCTCTAGCACTTAAGTCATCCGCCATATCACCTAACCCGAATTTTTCAAGAGTAGCTCTGGTAGGTATACCTGTTTTGATATCCCAGCCCATTTCTTCATAAAACATATCTTTTGCTAGTTCCATATCTTCACGGTCCATCTTATAAGTTCCTTCTTCAAAGGCTTTAAAATCTGGATCTTGCTCAAATACCCATTCAGGAATTGCATCATGTGTATCACGTAAACTTGATTCACCACAGTTAATCTTAAAAGATATCGCAGTCATCACGCGTAACATCTGAGAGATACGTTCACAATCAAATTCTAAACTTTCTCTTGTATAATTAATCCCAGTAACCACTGACATAAAGTTAGCTTCCAAATCCAAATCACCCACATAATTTCTCTTCTTTGATGGTGATTGTGTCATAGGCCACATCCAATTACAAAGGGTTGCACTATCATGAAAATTCTTACCAATAAACGCCCATTTTGCTACTTTTGCTTTATTACGATTCATTGGAGTATAAGCCTTTGCTCTATCATAGCATCCTTTTCCAAAAAACCCTTCCATTGTAGCCTTCGTAACTTCATAAGGCGCACCTGAATTCTCAACATTCGTCAAATGATGAATCATACAATCACGATTGTACATTAAGTTAAATAATAGTCCAATCTGACCGGAATCTTCATTGGCATGATGTTTTGGGTATCCGTTATATGTAATATTCGTATTATTAGAGTCAATTCTATCATAGAACTCTTTTCCTAGATTCCACTTTTCTACCATAGCCATGGTGCCTTCGCCAATGGTTGCTAGTTCCCCTTCTTTGTATGCGATACGTCGCATAATCTCTACCGCCCAACGTGGGTCACCACTCTTTTCCCATTCCCATGGTAAACTGTCGTATTCTGCTTTTGGTAGAACTTCCTTTATCTTTCCTGAAGTACAAAGCCAATTAAAATCTCGCTCAAGATTTGCATAATTGCACCAAAGTCCCAAATCATCCTGTGCATGAGAAGCAGCTCCACTTAATACAAGTCTAGCATCTCCTTCGTACTTAAAATCCTTAACACCATCTGGATACCACATAAATCCATATAAAATTGGTACACAGGTATTGGATACCATCGTTGGAAGATCAAAATCTGCAAGTGGATCCATATCATACTGAGTATAACAACGAATTGGACAAGAGGAACATCCCCCTTGCTTTATTATGTAATTTGAAGCAACTTCACCATGATCAAATACACCTTTTAGACAGCGGTACGCAATTTTGTTATTGTCATCAAATGGCTGTTCTCCTGTATCAATTGCACCTCCGTCTGCTTTTTCCCATCTACGTCCTGGAGCACCTGACCAACGGTTTTTACCATTCACTGCAGAATATTCAGCCCAACTTTGTGGAACAGCTGGAACATTGTGATTATTATTTCCTCCTATGAGTTCCGTTAACATATATTTATTTAGCTCTAGTAATTTCTTAGAATCAGCAACCTTTACAGAACCAGTTCCACGAATTGCAAATCCTTTTAAATTTTTACTTCCCATGACGGCACCAATACCACCACCGCCAGAGTTACCAAAGGATGTGTTTATGGTTGAATAATTAACGAGGTTTTCGCCTGCAGGTCCAATTGCAGCAGTTTCAAATTCGCTTCCATTATCCTCAGTTAAAATTCTATTTGCTTCAAAAGTTCCCTTCCCCCAAATATGTGAAGCATCCTCAATGCTAACATTATCATCATCGATACGTAAATACACTGGAGTTAATGACTTACCTTCTACAACAACAGCATCATATCCTGCATATTTTAATCGTGGACCAATATGCCCCCCCATATGCGCATCAATAACTGAATACCCTTTTGACCAGGAGGATAATAAGGATATATTCATTCTACCAGAGCATGGGACACCAGACCCGGTTAACGGCCCAACTGCCATAACAAATTTAGAAGCTTGATCATAAGGTTTTGTTGATAAAGGCACCTCATTATATATAATTCTATATCCTATACCCATTCCACCAATATAATCTTTATACTTACTCGTATCTTCCGTGGAAATATTACCTGTTGTCAAGTTTACACGCAGTATTTTACCAGCCCATCCATATGTAGTCATTCTATTCCCCTCCTTATACAACTTTCTGTGCTGCAGCAGTTATTTCATCCCAAGGTACGATTTGCAATGCTCCTGAAGGACATCCCTTAGCACACTCTCCGCATGCAATACATTTACTTGATTTTCCGGTTTCTTTATTTACGGTAGGCATATGCCATGGACAGGCCTCTACACAAGCTCCACATCCAATGCATTTCTCTTCATCTACAGTTCGTATTCCCAGGGAGTTCGTAACGATTGCATCTTTCGGACAGGCATTACCACAGGCTGGATCCTTACACTGTCTACAAGTATCCGGATAATATGTAAAATTACGCTTGTACATTCCCTCTTTCCCATGAATATGTAGATTACGGCTTACTTTTACCCTTGAAATATAGGTCGATACTTCTCCATCATTTACTAATGTACAGTTAATTTCACATCTTTCACAACCAGTACATTTTGCTGCATTCACTACTAAAAGTCCTTGTGCTAATGCCCAGACAGAAACCTGCTGATCCTCAATATCCTGCAAAGAGCATCCAAATAGTGAAAGTAGTGTAGCTGAAACTGTTAGTCCTGCCAGAGATTTTCCAGAAATTTTTAAGAATTGCCTTCTAGTCATTTTTTTATCAAGAAAGCTTTCTTTAATTTCAGTTGACATAGTATTCCCCCCCTAATTTATTTTTATTTTAACATTGCTAATAATTTAACATATAAAAGAATATCAATTTCATTAAATTTACAATCATTCACTTTCATTGTATCTTGTATTGGTATAATCCGTCAATACAAATGTTAATATTTGTTATACATTTGTTGATTTTTACATTTCTATAGTGTATAATTTTTAACATATAGTTTCAATAATTGTAGTTTATTGGTTATCACATAAAAGAAAAGAGGTATTTATGGGAAGAATAGGAGCCTTTGAGCTAATTCTAATTCTGTGTATCGCATTAGTTATTTTTGGACCAAGCAAGTTACCACAAATTGGTCGTTCCCTAGGTGAGTCTATTAAAGAATTTAGAAAGGGTACCTCCGATATTAGAAATGAAATAAATAATTTAACGGAGGAACCAAAAGATAATACAAAAAATTCATAAGGTGGATGCCATGGATTCTACTAAAAAAACGAGTACATTAGTTGGCCATCTAACAGAACTTAGAAAGAGATTAATCATAATATTTTTAGTAAATATTATAGGAGCCTTTATTTGCTTTCAATACATGGATATATTGATACAGTACATATTCAATCTTAATCCTGGAATGAAATTGATCTATTTAACTCCTTCTGAGTTATTCATGGTATATGTAAAACTCGCGTTTACCTGTGCTTTTGTACTATGTTCTCCAATCACTATTTATCAAGCATGGATATTTATCGCACAAGGTTTATATGTAAAAGAGAGAAAATATGTACTTTTCTCACTCTTTTTCGGATTTTTCTTCTTTATCATAGGTGTAGTCTTTGGTTATAATATTGCCCTACCGACTACCTTGAAATTTTTCATGCAATATTCATCTGATTTAGTAACAGCTACAATATCTATTGATAGTTTTGTATCCTTTTGTAATGCAATGTTGCTATCCTTTGGTGTTGTATTTGAAATGCCAATTTTGGTATACCTTTTATCGCAAATCGGTATTTTAAAACCTGAATTCATGAAACGTAGTCATGGTGTTTTAATCCTAATTATTTTTATCGTAGCTGCTATCATTACTCCACCTGATGTCGTGTCACAAGTTTTGTTAGCAATTCCAATGGTAATACTATTAGAACTTAGTATAGGAATATGTTATATGGTTGATAAAAAGAAGAAAAAAGAAAAACTTTCTAATCTAAAAGCTTAAATGTACATAAAACTAGGGATGCCTCAATAAAGCGAATCATTGTGATACAACGTTTATCTAACTAGAAATCCGTAATCACAGAAGTGTGCTGCTTGTGGCGTCCCTTTTTAATGTTATTTGATTTATTTGTCATCTTTCTTAGTCATTTACTCTTTAACATTTGTTCTATGACATTTATTCTTTTCATTTTTTCTTGACATAAACTATTCGATTATGTTTTCCTCCAAAAAGAAGTAAGCATTATTAACGATAGTTGCAACTGCCTTTGAAGAGATCGTAGCACCTGAAATAGCATCTACCGCTATTGCATCTATGTATTCACTATACACATTAGCTTCACTTGAACTTGCTAATAGGTTTGCTCTTTTAAGTTCGACACTAGCCTTTTCTTCTGGTGGTAAATCAGCGATTGCAGTATTTAGTTCCGCTCCATCCACTGAACTTGTTAATAAACCAGCATCGTATAAATTACGAAAAGCACTTGCTTCGGCAGAAGAGTCATTCGAATTCCATTCTGAGGAGTTATATTTTTCATTCTCTGATTTGTTGATTTCACCGGATAGGTTCTTACTACCTCCTGTTGGTGATATGATATCTAAGTCTGCAACTTTAATTGGAGCATTGATATCATTAAATCCGGATAAAAACTCAATATTTTCAACTTTATCTCCGATATTCACTGTTTCATTTTGTGAGATAATCTCTAAATCTAATATCTTTTCCCCTGTCTGATCAAAGGTAACTGCAGCTACGATATCACTCTTAAACCCCTTTGCCATGCCGTGAACAACATAACTTCCATCTTTCTTTACAAATAAGTCAGTCACTTGATATAGCTCAGCATTTGTACTGGCAATTTCAACAGACGTTCCATTTGCTGCGCGGACTTCATTTCTTATTTTTTCAGCACTCGCAATAACACCAATCGATAGTAAAAATAATACGATTCCGGCAATTATCTGATCATAATTGTTCTTTTTTCTTCTCATAAATTTCGACTCCTACTCTTTTTTGAATTACCAGTATTGATAAACCAATGTTTTTCTCAACCCGTTAAGAAATTAACATTCTAGCTTATGACTTATCAAGTTACCAATCAATTTTATATAATTTAAATATAATAATGTATAAATTATACCAAAATTACTAAGTTATGTAAATATTTACTTTCTATTTACTGCAATTCAATATTTCTAAATCTACTCCATTAATAAATAATATACATGAAGGCAATATCTTTCATTTAAAACATAGTAATAATCACTATCTCATAAGTTCCAACTAATATTGTTTATCATTTAACATAAAATACTAATATATTGTAAATTATTCCTTGTGATGCTATAATCGGAGTAATCATTCTAACGAAAGTCTTAACTATGGTTAGCACAATGATAATAATAAGCAGAAAGGATAGCCATAAAATGATGTTTATTTTATCTTATGGCTATGTCACATTCTTTCATTGATATGTGATACATATAAGGGTATAAATATGAATACAAATAATTTTATAGATTGCAATAAAATGATCTTAATTGGCGCAACAGGTAGAAATAGTGGAAAAACGACCTTGGCAACTAATATTATTAAGGCATATGGTGATACAGTACCTTTCATAGCATTTAAATTTATTGTAATTAATAATACTAAAGATGTTTGTCCTAGAGGTGGAGCAGGATGTGGAATATGTAACGGCTTAGAGGGTATCTATGATATAACTGAGGAATTAAATGAAGGTAATAAAGATACAATGCTCCTAAAAAAGGCTGGTGCAAAGCATGTCTATCTAATACGCTCTTTAAAAGAACATTTAAACGAAGCATTAAAAGAAGCGCTAACCTATGTTCCTCCCAATGCACATATTATAAGTGAATCCAATAGCTTACGCCATGTTGTAAAACCTGCTTGCTTTATTATGATTCGTAGCGATGCCTCAGAAGCGATGAAGCCCTCTGCAAAATCCGTAATTGACTATGCTGACGTCATCTTAGAAAAGAATCATGAAGAATTCTCTGATTTTGTACATGAACTCCCTCGAATGATTCCAAGTCTTGTAATCCAATAAAACATAAAAAGCTGTAAATTTGCATTAGATTATTGCAAATTTACAGCTAGAATTAATTAATTCGATCACCTGAAACACTTATCTTCCCGAAGTTAGTATCAGCTTCCCCTGTTAATTGATCACCAGTGATCGTTCCATGGAATACTACTTTTACTTTCATCAGCATTTTTCTTGCCTCTAATTTAAATTCGAAGTTATTCCCATTGATAATTCCACTGATATCTTGTTTCATACCCATCATTTCTAAGCTTCCTGTAAAACTATCTTTTGATGTCACTAAAGACAGGATTCCATTCTGTTCACCCATTTGTGTTGATAACTTTAATTTATATGTTCCATCCATGGTCTTCGTACCTCCTAAACGTTTAAGACATAATTTAATCATTATTTTAATTAAATATATGTCGCACTGCAGTGAACATATGACAGTAACTTATATAGAACATAACCGTGAAAAATACCAAACGCTACTATTGTACATGAACCCACTTTCTATCAGAAAGATTTTTATTATAATGTGCAATTATGATAAATAAAAAAAGAAACCACAAAACTGTAGTTTCTAGAAATCCTATTATATACATTTTCAATTGTATATACACTCAAAACCTCACACTGAATCATCCATTTTTAAAACAAACTTTTTAGGTTAAGCCCTCGACCTATTAGTATTAGTCAGCTA
>CAJJLI010000111.1 GCA_905192625.1 uncultured Clostridium sp.
CATGGGTTTCCAGACCGATGACCGGATCGAACTTCTTGACGGCATCGGCGTACTATGCAGGTGATATTGCTGAATGTTATTCTGATTCTTCAAAAGCTATGGAAGAACTTCATTGGCAAGCAACTTATGACTTAGAGAAAATGTGCGTGGATGCTTGGAAATGGCAAAGCAAGAATCCAAATGGTTATAACTAAAGAGTAGCTAAGGTAATGTTACTGGAAGAACATTGATGATAACCGTTTTAAAAATTACAAGAGACAAAGACGCTATTTAGCTATACTCTACCTTCATTTGATACAAAAGGCATACTAAACAATAGCGATTAATACATTGGCGTATAATTATTAGTAAATTAAATAATAGCGATATAAACATTGGCGATATAAACATTGGCATATAAACAATAGTAATATAAACTAGAGCAATATATAAACAAAACCAATTTACAATATTAATGAAAGTTATAAACGATCATTCAATCAAGATCACTCACAAGGAAGTCCGCTATGATAAGAAAGGTTGCCCAAAGTTTTAAGCAACTCTTCTTTCTTTTCCCTGCGGACTTTCTTATCTTTTGATAACATGGCGATTGCGTAAGATTTTAACACGGCTTCATAATCAACGAATTTGATAGCAGCATCATCCATAAGTTCGGACACAGATTTATTTGATGTTATTGATGTATCCCATGGATTTTTCCATAATGCCTTTGATTTATTGTTTGCATCAATACTATCATCATAATAATCAAGTCCAATCAGGTGGGAAACCACAACTTCTTCCATAAAACGCTTTTCTAAAAAGTTAGTTAATTTCTTTTTAATGCCTACCTTATCATGAAGGATCCAAGTACCAAGTTTTATTGATAAAATAGATAAAAGTAAAGAAAATCGATGTGTTTGATAAATGCGTTCTTCCTTCTTTCCATTAAAATACGTTAAATTCACTGCCTTTACCATAAGGGCTGAAAGTAATTGATATTCACGTTTGGACAAAGAAAGAGTTCTTGTTTGGTGAAATTTTGATGGCTTTTTACCGAAATGATCATTCAATAAAATTGTATCCATCAAACCTTCAATATACGTATGCATACTAAAGGAATCCTTTGCGCTACGTTCATCGTCAGGCACATAATCGGATCGGTCATATACATATGGGTGTATGATGGTATCTAATGTATAATGACAGACAAAACCATAAAAGTAGGAAAGAGCGGTAGCTCGATCAGAAGCATTGCGTAATTTCTCGGCTAGATTCAAATAATTTCTGAAAAATTGGCTTACTTTAGTTTCGTGCATTAGTTTACCAATATTTCGATCATCCGAGTACAATACATGAAATGGATTATAGAAAAACAAATCAGGACCTTGTAAACCAAAACGGTAAGGTCCTAGATTTTGTTTTATCATCTTTTTGATTGATGGATCAGTTATTTTGTGGTACATTTCCACTCCAAAAATATAATGAGCTGTAAATCCAGGCATTTTATCTCTCCTATAATTGCTTTGATTATTATAGGATTTGCAAAAATCAAAAATTTATAACTCATAATTTAAATTGCTAAAATTGCAGTTTCCAACTGCTCTAAGGCTTTCTTTAAAACACTTCTTGGGCAGGCAATGTTAATACGTTCATAATCTTTTCCGTCCACTCCAAACATAGAGCCAGAATCCAACCAAAGTTTGGCTTTATTAACTATGAAGTCCTCTCGTTCCGAAACAGACAGTCCCAAACCTTTAAAATTGATCCAAACCAAATAAGTACCGTCTGGTTCAACTAAGGTAAGCATAGGTAAACGTTCTTTTAGGAATTCACGAACATAGTCAAGATTGTCTTTTAAATAAAGTTTCATGCCATTTAGCCAAGGCTGACCTTCTGAATATGCAGCCTTTGCAGCGGCTAAGCCGATGGTATTCACCTCATCGTAGCCTGTTTTTGCTTTTTCACGGATGAATCGTTTTCTTAAATCCTCATTTGCAATAAAGACATTTGATATTTGCAGGCCAGCTAAATTAAACGTTTTGCTTGGAGCGGTGCATATAATCGAGTTATTTTTAAATTCATCACTGATGGTTGAAAAAACAGTATGTGTATGGCCTTCATATGTAAAGTCAGAATGAATTTCATCTGAAATTACAAGTACATTGTGTTTGCAGCAAATCTCACCAATCTGCTTTAATTCGTCTACTGTCCAAACACGACCAACTGGATTATGTGGACTACACAATATAAATAATTTTACCTTATGCTGTATGATTTTTTGCTCGAATTCTTCAAAATTCATTTTATAACGGCCATCCTCATTTACAAGAGGGCTATTTACAACAACGCGGTCATTGTACTGAATCATTTTAAAGAAAGGATAGTAAACTGGTTGTTGAATGATAATGGAATCGCCTGGATTTGTAAAAGCACGAATCGCAGTGGCAATCGCAAATACGACGCCAGGGGTTTTGACAAGCCATTCTTTTTTTATTTCCCAGGAATAATTGTTTTTATACCAATTTTTAATTGCATCAAAGTAATCGTCTTTGGAATCGGTATAACCATAAATTCCGTGAGAGACTATGTTAGAGATTGCATCGGTAATCTCATCTGCAACCTTAAAGTCCATATCAGCTACCCATAAAGGAAGGATGTCTGCTGGGCGTCCTCTCTCAACTGCAAAATCGTATTTTAGACTATTCGTATTTCTGCGGTCAATGATTTCATCAAAGTGTTTTGCATCATATGTTTTCATCGGTACCTCCATTTGCTGCTTGGTCTAAATCCTGTATTAAATCTTCAACATTTTCAATGCCGACAGATATACGAAGAAAGCGATCATTAATTCCCTTGGCATTTCGTTCTTCTTCAGGTATGTCGGCATGAGTTTGAAGCATCGGGTAGGTAATTAGGCTCTCAACTCCACCTAAACTCTCAGCATAATAGATAAGGTTTACATGAGATAAAATACGAAGAGCCGTTTCTTTGCTGTCGGTTTCAATAGAAATCATAGCACCAAATCCCCTTGCTTGCTCTTTTATAATATCATATCCAACATGGTCTGGTAAGCCTACATACAATACTTTGGTTACCCAATTTTGGTGTTTTAACCATTCAGCTAATGCTTTCGCATTCTTTTCTTGTTGCGCTAGGCGTACTCCAAGTGTTTTTAAACTTCTAGTAAGAAGCCAACTATCCATAGCAGAGAGGCAGGCACCAGTTGTTTTATAAATAAAACGAATTTTTTCGGATAATTCATCGCTTGCAACAGCGATAATTCCTGCAACGATGTCATTATGACCGCAGAGGTATTTTGTTGCACTATGTATAACGATATCTGCTCCAAGGTCGATTGGATTTTGGAAATATGGACTTAAAAACGTGTTATCGACAATAAGCAAAAGCTTATTTTCTTTGGCTAACTTAGAGACTTCGATTAAATCAGTGATTTGCATCATTGGATTAGAAATAGTTTCTAAAAATATGGATTTTGTATTTACTTTTATTGATTTTTTGATATCATCTAGATTAGAGGTATTTACGGTTGTAAACTCAATACCATTTTTAGCTGAAATATGTTCAAATAATCGGTAAGATCCACCATATAAATCATCGGATATAATAATATGGTCTCCAGGGTGAAATAGCTCCATTGTAACTGAGATTGCTGCCATACCAGAAGACAGTGCAATTGCATCCGTTGCGTGCTCTAAATTAGCGATTATTTTTTCTAAGTATTCTCTTGTTGGATTTTGTAATCTAGAGTAGTCATACCCAGTGCTCATACCAACGCCAGGGTGTGCAAAGGTTGCGGATTGATAGATAGGCATGGTAAGTGCACCTGTAGTATCATTTCTTCTTTCTTTATTATGAATGCATTGTGTCTCAATTTTCATAAGCAATCCCTCCTAAAAACTTCCTTTAAAATGTAATATATCATATAATTCATACCGAATTAGTATAGTTAACTTATTATAATTACTTTGGTACTTATTGTCAATGATGCTTATTAATTAATATTATAAGATATATGAAAAACAAATAGGGTAAGCAAAATAGAATCTGTTTACGAGTAAAAGAAAAAAATGTATATTCATTTTAAACATTATCTGGAACAGAAATAGATTAATTAGGGGTAGAAATTGATTTTCCCATAAAAAGAACTAAACTAAAGAGGTACAAAATTAGGCTTTATCTGAAGCAGAACTAAATAAGGGAACAGAACGAGAATTAACCTAGAGCAGAACTAAATAAGGGAACAAAACGAGTATTAACCTAGAGCAGAACTAAATAAGGGAACAAAACGAGTATTAACCTAGAGTAGATCTAAATAAGAGAACAAAACGAGAATTAACCTAGAGCAGAATTTAATAAGTAGGAACAAAACAAAATAAGCAGGAACAAAACTAGGTTTATTTAGAGCAGAACTAATAGCAGGAACATAACAAGACTTAATCTGGAGCACAACTAAATCATTAGGAACAGATTAGACTTAATCTGAAGCAGTATTAAACGCATTAGTAGTGGAGCTAAACTATGACTAAAAATGAACGAAACGTTAGCAGTACGAAAAGGTAAAATTATGGTTGACTTTAGAAAAAAAAGTTACTATACTGAAATTCATATCAAATAAGTATGAATTGCGATTATGATATGGAGTTTTCTAGACTTATTATAATGAAACGATTCACTGTAAATATTAATATAAAAAGACCAGAACTTTTTTAAGAAACTAATAAATAAGATAGGTATGGTAAAAAGTAATTATAAAAGGTATATATGTGTTTCTAATACAAGAAACAATAGAAAACGGGAAATAATTGAAAACAAGAAATAATTGAAAACAAGAAATAGTAGATAATAAGAAAAACAAGAGAAAATTAAAACAAGAGAAGTTAAAACAAGAAATTTTAGAAAACAAAGGTTAGGTGTAATATGTTAAATCAATTTTCTAGATCAGAATTATTATTAGGCACAGAAGGGATGCAAGCATTAGCAAATGCGCGTGTGGCAGTGTTTGGAATCGGAGGCGTTGGTGGTTTTACAGTGGAAGCATTGGCAAGAAGTGGTGTTGGAACATTTGATATCATTGATGACGATAAAGTTTGCTTAACCAATATCAACCGTCAGATCATTGCTACAAGAACAACAGTAGGGAAATATAAAGTTGATGTCATGAAAGAAAGAATTCTAGATATCAATCCAAAAGCAGTTGTTAATACACATCGCTGCTTTTATCTACCAGAAAATGCACATGAATTTGATTTTTCTCAATATGATTATGTTGTAGATGCAGTGGATACGGTTACCGCTAAAATAGAATTGATTCTAAGAGCGAAGGAGTGTAATACTCCAATTATTAGTTGTATGGGTGCTGGAAATAAGTTAGATCCTACAAAATTTGAAGTAGCCGATATTTATAAGACTTCCGTTTGTCCTCTTGCAAAAGTTATGCGTAAAGAATTAAAAGCAAGAGGAGTTAAAAAATTAAAAGTAGTATATTCAAAGGAAGTTGCAAAACAACCTCTTTCTGATATGTCTTTAAGCTGTAAAACGAATTGTATCTGCCCTCCAGGAGCAGAACGTAAGTGCACGCAAAGAAGAGCAATACCAGGTAGCGTTGCATTTGTACCATCGGTAGCGGGACTAATTATTGCAGGTGAGGTCATAAAAGATTTAACTAGCATATAATACAGTATAAAAGTATTAATAATTATTGATATAACGTATAGTATGCAGTAAATACGATATTATCATGAATGTCAGCATATAAATTTGTTGATAATAAAAAAATTATAAAAATAAATGTTGTGAATCTTCGCATCATAGGGGAAGGAGAAAACCAAATTTGGTTACATCCAAGGAAATGAATACAGAACGTTTAGTACAAGAATTTTGTAGGTTAGTTGAAATTGATGCGCCATCGTTCGGGGAACGATTAATGGCAGACCAATTAAAGGATTATTTATTAGAGTTAGGATTTACAGTTTTTGAAGATTGTGCAGGAGTACGTTACAAGGGGAATTGTGGGAATGTCTATGGATTTTTAAAAGGAGATATGGAAGGGGAACCTTTGTTATTCTCAGCGCATATGGATACCGTAGAACCTTCAAAAAATAAGAAAGCCATAGTACATTCCAATGGTCGAATCACAAGTGATGGCAGTTCCGTATTGGGCGCAGATGATTTATCGGGCATCGTAGCGATACTTGAGGCGATTCGAACAATAAAAGAAAAAGGACTTTCTCATAGAAGTATTGAAGTTTTATTTACAATCGGCGAGGAGGCATATCTTCGCGGCAGCGAGGTATTTGATTACTCAATGATACAATCCGAGAAAGCATATGTTCTTGACCTTAGCGGAGCAGTTGGTGAGGCAGCACTATCTGCGCCGACGTTAATTTCGTTTATGGCACAAGTAAAAGGAAAGGCATCACATGCAGGATTTGCTCCCGAGAATGGTATACATGCCATTGCCATTGCAGCAGAAGCAATCGGAAAAATAACGCAAGGAAGAATTGATAATAAAACAGTTGTAAACATAGGGAAAATAGAAGGTGGTCTAGCTACCAATATCGTTCCTGAAATCTGTACTTTACATGGTGAAGTACGAAGCTTTGATCATAACAGAGCATTGGAAGAAGTAGATCAAATCAATGAAATATTTCAAAAGGTAACCGCTCAGTATAATGCCAGCTGTAATTTTACATCTTCGTTTGGTTGTATTGCTTATAGTATTGCTGAAGAAGCATTGAGAGGGTCGCTGATTGCAGAAAACAAGACGGTCG
>CAJJLI010000112.1 GCA_905192625.1 uncultured Clostridium sp.
GCATCATCTGTTACTACAACATCTCTTCTTTTTTGTATTTCATTGTAGGCTTCCATTATTATCTCATACGAAAACGCCTGTGGTGTTTGGATATTATAAACTCGCTTTCTATCTGGTGTTATTTCAACAACATTCTTTTCATTCACAATCTTTACAGTATCCTTTGATTGCACTCCTAAAATGCATGCGGATGATTTTTTCACTTCAACGATAATATCTTCTATAAGTTTTGGTGTAATTAAAGGTCTTGCACCATCATGTATTAATACATATTCGGTGTTTTTTAAAACTTTTAACCCTTCATATACAGAAAGATATCGTTCTGCTCCACCTTTTACAATCGTAGTCACCTTATGAAATCCATACTTTTCTACAACTTCAGTCCTACAATATTCTTCTTCACCACTGCCTACAACTAATATAACTTCATCAACATCGCTCTTTTCAAATGCCAGCAAAGAATAGTATAGCATCGGTTTCCCTAGTATCTCCATGTACTGCTTTGGAGTATTTGCATTCATACGTCTTCCTTGACCAGCAGCAAGAACAATTGCACTTATTTTTTTATCCTTCATAGTTATCCCCAATTTAACTTAATTTATTAATAGTTTTCCACATGAACTAGTTTTTTATTAACTCTTTCTTTCAATATAAGAATTAAACTTGATACATTCTCTGCATAAGTAATAAAATACTCAGTTTAACTATCACTATTACAAAGATACATTGCGTATTTCTTTAACCCTAGCGTTGACCAATCTTTAGATTTGGTACTGCATTTAAATCGAGTCCACTTCGTTTACCATTCTTAAAATCATAGTACGCTGCTGTTCCTATCATTGCAGCATTATCTGTACAGTACAATGCAGATGGGTGATACAATTTCAGTCCTTCTCTATCACATGCTTCTTTCATTGCTGTTCGTAATGCTGAATTTGATGCTACACCACCAGCAATTGCTACCTTATCCATTTTGTATTCTTTTGCAGCCGCAATTGTTCTAGTTACTAGCACATCCACTACTGCTTCTTGGAAAGATGCCGCAATATCTGCTGCATTTATCTCCTCTTTCTTCATATTACACAAATTTATATGATTTAATACTGCTGATTTTACTCCACTAAAGCTAAAGTCAAAGGGTGATCCCTCAATATGTGCTCTTGGAAAAGGAATTGCGTCTTTATTACCCTCTTTTGCTAACTTATCAATCTTAGGGCCCCCTGGATATCCTAACCCTATCGCTCTTGCTACTTTATCATATGCTTCGCCCGCAGCATCATCATGGGTTCTTCCTATTATTTCATAGGTACCATACTCTTTTACTAAAACTAAGTGCGTGTGACCACCAGAAACAATTAAACATAAAAAAGGTGGTTCTAAGTCTTTATTCTCAATATAGTTTGCAGAAACATGCCCTTCGATATGATGAACTCCTACAAGCGGTATGTTTGCCGCATAACTGATTGCTTTCGCTTCTGCCACACCTACCAATAAAGCCCCTACTAAACCAGGACCATACGTAACACCAATCGCATCGATGTCTGTTAGTTTTACATTTGCATCATCAAGTGCTTGAACTATAACCTGATTTATCTTCTCTATATGTTTTCTGGAGGCTATCTCTGGTACAACACCACCGTACAATGTGTGTAAATCAATCTGTGAGGATATCACATTTGATAAGACCTCTCTTCCATTTTTTACAACCGCTGCTGCTGTTTCATCACACGAAGACTCGATCGCTAATATTAAAACATCTTCTTCCATCGTTCATTTCCTTTCTATATCTTACCTATCATATAATTAGGGTTGTTGTATGAAAAGCATTAATACTCCTTCATACTACAACCCATGTTAAAATTCTTATTCTATAACTAATTTCACGCATTGGTCTGCTACAAGTTTTAATCTGTATACCAATTGCATTTTGGAACGCTTACTTGGGTTATTACTTCAATAGGAAACACACTAATCGATTTAATCCACTGCAAGCTCTCTAAAACCTAAGATTTTCCACTTGGAGTTTTCATCTTTTCTTAAAATAAATTCTTCCTGTGTTTTGAAATATGATGATCCCTCTTTTGTTGTATAAGAAGCTATCATTCTAGCGTAATCCACGCCATCTTCTGTCCAAGTAACAATATTATTAGATGAGTCCACTTTATAGCTAGTGATTTTTCGCTCTAAACTTTGATATTCCGCAATATCTAACTTTAGTTCAAACACATAATCCTCCAATGGATTATGTTCAAGTAATTCCTTATCATACATAAGGCGTACTTGGTTTACTAACTGTTCAATTTCTTTATCATTTACATCACCACTATACAGACACTTTGAATATCGACTATATAACTTTACAACTTCCCTTGGAGTTGCTGGATATGTGGCACTCAAATCCTTTTCAATGAGACGTGTAGTTTCTGTCTCTGTGGCTGCTGTATTTTTAGTACTATCACTTATATTACCCAGAAAAAAATATCCACTAATCGCTATGATTACAATCAGTATAAAGACTAATACGTTCTTACCCGTATTTTTTTTCTTCTTATCCACACCATCCCCCCCTTCCTATTGGCATGATGTCTTATACTCTTCCCTCATTTTCACGAAAGCCTTGTTATTCGTTTTTATCAAATTCCAGCGTGATACTTTTCTTATCCTTCCCTGCCTTAGCCGCTGGGAATATTTCTCTTGTATCTTTCATGAATTCTTCTGGATAAATCAACGAAGGGCTATAGTGAGTTAGCCATAATTCTTTTACATTGGCCCTCTTAGCTAAATTCGCTGCCTCGTAAAACGTCATGTGCTTGTGCTCTTGTGCTTTGGATTCCTTCCCTTTTTCGCCATACATTCCTTCACAGATAAACAAATCAGATTCCATTGCATTTTCTACAATTGACTCTACTGGTCTTGTATCCGTACAGTACGTAAGCTTTATTCCCTTTCTTGGAGGTCCCAAAATTAAATCTGGAGTATAGACTTGTCCATTTTTTTCTATCGTAGCACCCTTTTGTAATTTACTCCATAGTTCCTTTGGCACATTATTCTGCTCAGCTTTTTCAGGCGAAAATCTTCCTGCTCTTTTTACAATTAAGCTATATCCATAACAAATTACATTATGATTTACTCGAAATGCCTCTATTCTATAATCTTTTAATTCTATTGTTTCATGAGATTGCGTTAATTCAATAAATTTTATCTCAAACGGTAATTCTGGTGCAATAACACGTAGCGCATTTACAACTCTCTCCAAACCTTTCGGTCCAACAATTGTAACAGGCTCTGTTCTTTCTGCATTCCCCATGGATAGTAATAATCCTGGTAATCCACTAATATGATCGCCATGATAATGGGTAAAACATATAATATCTATTGAATGAAAGCTCCAACCTTTTTCTTTGATTGCTATCTGAGTTCCTTCTCCACAATCAATTAGGAGACTACTTCCATTTAAACGTGTCATCAATGCTGTTAACCATCTTCCTGGCAAGGGCATCATTCCACTAGTTCCTAACAAACATACATCAAGCATTCATTTTCTCCGTATTTTCTCTAATTTTCTATGGTCTATATTAGCATATTATATATCTTTAAGCAAGAAATAATTCCTCCTGAAAATGTCCCCTAAAATGCTCTAAGGCCTTGAACATGCTGACGCATGTTACAAGACCTCATTTTTTTTGCTTACCTTTATTGGCACTTTAAATTCTGAAATTATTCTATCATAGCACATTTCACATATCGTAAATTTGTGTACTTCCAAATCCCTGTCCGAGAAAAATCCCCACTCTTTTGTAGCTTCAAAAGCATCTTCCACTAAAATGCCTTTTTCCATCTTCAAACTTCTCCCGCAAACATTACAAACAACTGCTTTATTAACTATCCGTCCCTTTGCTAACCGTGGCATTCCGATACCTCCTTAGCACTATAATAACAAAATTCGAGGTATTTTTACAGTGGTAAAGATACCCTATTTCTGCAGCCACATAATCACTGCATTTTCCATTGGTCCCGTATAAAAATTCTTACGTATACCCACTGAATAAAACCCTAGCGATTGATATACATGGAGCGCACTTTTGTTACTCTCCCTTACCTCCAATGTAAAGGACTCTAGCCCTTGATTAACACCAAGCTCCAAAAGTTTCGTTAACATAATTCTTCCTACTCCACGATTTCTATTATCTTTTCGTACAGCAACGTTGGTAATTTGTCCTTCTCCAGCAACTCCCCAAAGGCCACAGTAACCAATAATCTCTCCGTTATCTTCAACCACCAAATATATGTTATTTTTATTCTTTGACTCTTTTGAAAAACTATCTGCGCTCCAAGGGCTACTAAACGTTTCTTCTTCGATTGCTGCAACTTCTTTTATATCCCGCTCTTCCATCTTACGAATTATCATGTAATACCCTCGTTCTAATTAAGTGATTCATTTTTCTGCTTTTGTTTTTCTGCTAATTCGCGTTCCGCTTGAGAAAGTCGAAGATACGTAGGTACATGTTCCACCGCCGTCTTAATCTTATGATCTCTAAAATAGGAGAGTGCAAGAACCCCTACCGCGCCAGCTCTTTGCTTCGCTACATGGCTAGGAGCAAATTCATACGTCACTTTTACGAATTCCTCCAATTGATTCTTATATGCATCTACACCATCTCCAAGAAAGATAACTTTCTTATCAAGTGTATTTACCTTCTCAATTATTTCAGGCAACTCGACTGCACATTGTTCTTGTATTACTGTTAATTCTCCATTATCAATTGTATACAATCCTGTATATACCTGATTTCTTCTTGCATCCATTAAAGGACATATAACAAAATCTCCACCATATACATTATAAGCCAAAGCATCTAATGTAGGTATCTCAATGATTGGTTTATCAAGAGCTAGTCCAAGACCTTTTGCTGTTGCTGATCCAATTCTTAATCCAGTAAATGATCCTGGCCCCTTTGCGATTGCAATGGCATCGATTGTTTTTAAATCTATTTCAAGCATTGTTACCAATTCATTTATCATCGGTAATAATGTTTGGGAATGTGTCTTTTTATAATTCACGGTATATTCAGCTAGCATAGCTTCTTCTGTCATAATCGCTACAGATGCTACAAGCCCTGAACTATCAATTACTAATATTGTCATACTATTTGCTCCCTTCTTGATCGATTACAATCTTACGATAATCGACCCCTTTCTCTAGGTCCTTTTCTATGTGTATATACGTTTTCTTACTTGGTAGCAATTCTTTTATTAATTCTGCCCACTCAACAAAGCAAACTCCGCCACCATAAAAGTAATCCTCATATCCAATCTCGTCCATCTCGGAGATATCTGAAATGCGGTATACATCAAAATGGTAAAATGGCAATCGCCCTTCATGATACTCTTGTACGATTGTAAAAGTAGGGCTGCTTACCGGTTCATTTATTCCAAGGCCTTTTGCAAATCCTTTCGTGAAAACAGTTTTTCCTGTCCCTAAATCTCCATCGAGGCAAAACATATCACCAGGCTTTGCTTCCTTTCCCAAACGATATCCAAGTTCAAATGTTTCTTTTTCGTTATTTGTTTCATATATCATACGCTTTTACGCCCCTAGTTTCTTAATTTGCATTGTTTCATTTCTACATGTTCTTTTATAAGAGCTTTTACCGTTTCAACCTGACTCTCATATTGAGCTTTGGGCAATATATATGCTCTTGTAACTGATAGGTATATATAGAAATCTTGTTTTGTTTCGATTACCTTACGTATTTGTTCCCATTCTATCGTTAATTTTTCCTCACCTTGTGAAACTAAAATACCACTTTCATTTACAACGTAATCCAAAGGTTTTAAAAACATTGGTGTTAATTTCACTTGCTTTGCTGCTTTATAATACAAATATAGCGGATTTATAATGGTAAACAATGCTGCTATTAATAAAAGCACTGTATTACTTACCCCTGAGTTATTCCCTACACCTAATAAGAATAAAACAAATGCTCCGCCACTAATAACAAGATTAATTATTCCAGAAATACCAATGTAGGCATGTCTCATTAGAAACCGATACATGTCGTTCACTTTTATCCGTATTTGAAACTTCGCTTCTTGATTCATTTTTAACCTCCATGTAAAATCAATCTATAACTCCATTTTATAAAATATAAAACACATCATAGCATATATTCTAATATATTCTATCACAATTTTCTTATTTTTTAACTGTTATTTTTTAAAAGTATTAAGAAAACGAATCTTACCTCCTTCTTAAAGCCCTCTAATACTAATTGTACACGATAAATATACTTTTACACCTCCCCCCTTCTTTTTACAACAAAAACTTCAATTATTTACTATTCATACTCCTTGGAATACTCTATATGTACGCCAATCTAAATAAAAAACAGAAATGCCAAGGGGTTCCCCTCTACATTTCTGTTTTTCTGTAATCTTACACGCAACTAAGGATTCTATAGAAATTTTCATTTCTATAAGTTTATATGATATAAATTGTTATACATGAAATCCTTCTATTACAGCATGATGTACCTGTAATTTCAAAGAATCCTTAGTACTTCTCTACTAATTGTTTTTCAATAAATAACTTATCTTCTTATAAATCAGCATAGTTATAATGCTTACCATTGCATATTTAACAATATTAAATGGTGTTACACCGATTAGTATAAATGTTGACATATTGCTAATAAATTGATTTTTACTCTTCAGTGCGGTAATCATCAATTTTTCCTGGGTCAAAGGGTACTTTGGTA
>CAJJLI010000113.1 GCA_905192625.1 uncultured Clostridium sp.
CTTGATTTGTGCAAAAAGCTCGCAGAAAGAGGTAATTATGAAAGAGGTAACTATGGATATATTAAAAGTAGAAAATCTTACAAAGACTTATGGCACTGGAAACAATCAAGTACATGCCCTTAATAATGTTTCATTTTCAATAAAAAAAGGAGAGTTTGTAGCAATTATTGGACCCTCTGGTTCCGGCAAATCAACACTCCTACACATCCTAGGTGGCGTAGACAAGCCCAGCTCTGGAAAAGTCTATCTGGGTGGAAAAGATATTTATGCTCAAAATGATGAACAGTTGGCAATCTTTCGACGTCGTGAAGTTGGCCTTATTTATCAATTTTATAACTTAATACCTGTTATGAATGTAATTGAAAATATTACATTACCAGTTCTTATGGATGGTAGAAAAGTAAACCAAGAACGTTTAAATGAGCTGTTATCTGTCTTAAACCTACATGGCCGTGAAAATCATTTACCAAATCAATTATCCGGTGGTCAACAGCAAAGAGTGTCAATTGGTCGTGCACTTATGAACGCACCTGGCGTTGTTCTTGCAGACGAACCTACTGGAAACCTTGACTCTAAAAACAGTCAAGAAATCATAGAATTATTAAAACTATCGAATCAAAAATACAATCAAACGCTAGTTGTAATCACACATGATGAAAATATCGCCTTGCAAGCAGACCGCATTATAGCCATCGGCGATGGAAAAATTACAAGGGACGAGGTGATTCGTCGATGAATATTTTTAATAAGTATACGTTAAAAACACTTGCTAAAAATAAAACAAGAACCCTAGTCACCATTATTGGAATTATCTTATCCGCAGCTATGATTTGTGCAGTTACGTCACTAGTTACAAGTTTGCAGTCCTTTTTACTGAATCAGGCAATTTCTAGAGAAGGCGATTGGCATGGTGTCGTATTAAATATAAGTTCTGATGAACTATCTAAGCTGCAAGGGAATGACAAACTATTAAACTATGCTACCCTTCAAAATATCGGATATTCCATATTAGAAGAAGGAGAAAACAACGAAAAACCTTATTTGGCTGTACTAGGGATTGATTCATCCTTTAAAGAAATGATGCCAATCCATCTTACAAAAGGTAGAATGCCTGAAACTACTTCCGAGATTATATTACCGAAGCATTTACAAACCAATGGAGGGGTTAAATACCAACTGGGCGATGTCTTAGAGCTCTCTCTTGGAGAACGTATATCAAATGATACGAAAGTATATCAAGACACTTCATATCAATACGGTAAGTATGGAAGTGAGGAATTTATTCCAACAAATAATCGAACATATCAAGTTGTTGGATTTTATGAACGGCCATCCTTTGAAAGTTATTCTGCACCTGGCTATTCTGCTTTAACCTTAATCGATGAAACTGCCTCAGATAGCTATCTAGCATATATTAAAATGAGCAATCCAAAAGAAGTGTTTCAGTTTATCAGTGAAAATTTTAGTGCATATGACGCTAACTATAATTATGATGTATTACGCTATATTGGTGCTTCCAATGAAACGAGTTTTAACGCTGTGCTATACGGTCTATCTTCCATTTTGATCGGAATTATTATGGTAGCTTCTATATCACTAATATATAACGCATTCTCTATCTCAATTAGTGAACGCATCAAGCAATTTGGATTATTAGCCTCCATTGGTGCAACCAAGCGACAATTGATGAAAAGTGTTATGTTTGAAGCATCTTTCTTAAGTATTATTGGTATTCCGCTAGGTATCTTATCCGGACTCACTGGAATAGGGATCACCTTACATTTCACAAAGAACTTAATAGTTAATTATTTAGTTGGTAATACCGATTCGTCCCTTACTTTAAATCTAAAAATTACACCTATTTCAATTTTAATAACTGCTCTCATTGCTTATGTGACTATTTTAATATCTGCTTATATTCCCGCAAGAAAAGCAGTAAAAATATCAAATATAGAGGCAATTCGTCAGAACCATGATATTTATATGAAATCCAAAAGTGTAAAAACATCCAAACTTGCTTATAAGTTATTTGGGTTTGAAGGAATGATTGCAAGTAAAAACTTTAAACGTAATAAAAGAAAATATCGTGCAACTGTTTTCTCACTTTTTGTAAGTGTTGTATTATTTATTACTGCTAGCAGCTACTGTGCATATTTAAAACAAAGTTCAAATGCAATCGTAAGCCCACCATCTTATGATATTGCATATTTTTATGACTCTGATACAATTAAAAATGAATCATTACAGGACCTATACAATTTACTTGCTTCTACCAATGGAGTCACAAAAAGTAATTACGCCTCTCATTTTTATAGCGACATACTAATTGATTCTATGAAACTAACAAAAGAATATGTCGATTTTTACAAAAATATTTATGGAACAGAGTATTATAGTTTTGATCAAGAGATGGAGACGACTGCCGTTATTAGCTTCATAAATGATGAAGAGTATGAAAAGTATTTAACAGAAAATGGATTTGATAAAAACAAGTACATGAATCTTGACAATCCGGTTGGTATTGCGGTTGATTTTATTAAGCGCTATGCGAACGATAAATATTATACGTTCCATTTACTGAATGATTCAAATCTTTCTATTGATTTATTAAAAAGAAAAGAGATTGACGGTTATTATTTCAGTGAACAACAAACAAACGCTTCTGGTGAGACGATCTATATTTACGAAAAAGAAAGCAAGGATTCTAATGTTGTAGTTGAGGGAGAAGATACTTATTATTCTCAAAACGATACCGATGCTTCTAGTAAAGATTCTCTTGCATTTACAGAGGATGAAGTTATTAGCCGTATTCAATTAAACATTGGAGAAACAACCGATGCATTACCTCTTGGACTTGAAAGAAATGAGGGTGAGTTAATTATCATGTATCCTTATAGTGCAATGTCTAGTGTACTTGGGGACGATACTATTGCTACAAATGAGGTGTTTTTCTTTCAAACAAGCGATCATAAAAAGGTCTATGACTCTATGTATAAGGAACTCGATGAACAAGGAATCCTGACTCATCGATTAATCGATGTTGCGGAAAGTGCCGATACCGATCGTGCAATTTTAACAATTATCAATGTGTTTTCTTATGGCTTTATTACTTTAATATCATTAATTGCTACTGCTAATGTTTTTAATACCATTTCTACAAACATACACTTAAGACGTAGAGAATTTGCTATGTTAAAATCCATTGGTATGACACAAAAAGGATTCCATAAGATGATGAACTATGAGTGTATGTTATATGGATTTAAGGGTCTTTTATACGGACTGCCAGTCTCATTTATAATAACCTATTTTATTTATCGTGCTATGTTAAACGGCTGGGAAACGAGTTTCTTTATACCAATTAATAGTATTATAATCGTGATTGTAAGCGTATTTATTGTAGTTTTTTCAACAATGCTGTATAGCACGAGCCTAATTAAAAAAGATAATACAATCGATGCCTTAAAAAACGAGAATATATAGTATAAGTTTATTTTAGTTGTAAACTTCTTTCCACAGAATAAGTGCAATATTAAAAAAATAATAATTATATATATGGTCTTGCATACTTTAAACGGGTAGTTGAAATAATGATGTTATACATTATTCTCAACTACCCATTTTCACTTTTACTTGTTGTTTATTTATTGTAATTTTAAAACACTAAATGCTGACTTTATTAAGCTCTTGGCAAGTTTATCAAACAACGAAATTTGAGAAAGTTATTTAATTGACCAGTGCTTTGGGTTGTGCTAGAATCTTATTTAGTATTCTAACAGCCATTATGTTTAGAATAAATACATAGAAAATAGCATAGTGTAGCTTTGCCATTGAAAGACGTCTACTTCATGAACACAATGAGCCCTTTCAATTAATACTTAAGCTACCTTTTGGCAACATGGAGGTTTACATGAATTTATTTTTAACCATCTTCATCATAAGCATTGCAATCATTATATTATTTCTTATTGCACCTGCTTATAGTAGTAAGGAGCAACGAAAGCCTTTCCAAAACAAGAACATCGCCCATAGAGGTTTGCATAGCAACGACCATGTAGTCCCTGAGAACTCCCTTGCAGCCTTCCAGGACGCTGTAAAATCAGGCTATGGAATTGAACTTGATTTGCAATTATCAAAAGATAAAAAATTAGTTGTTTTCCACGATGATAACTTAAAACGTGTCTGTGGTGTTGATAAACGAGTGGATGAGCTTACTTATGAGGAATTAAAAAAATTATCTCTATCAAATTCCAACGAATACATTCCTCTTTTTTCCGAGGTACTACACCTTGTTAATGGATGCGTCCCGCTTGTTGTAGAACTTAAAAATGGAAGTAATAATCGTCTTTTGTGTGAGACCACCTATGAACTGCTAAAAAGCTATCAAGGAGATTATTGCATTGAAAGCTTTCAACCATTGATTGTTGCATGGTTTCGTAGACATGCCAAAGAAGTTTTACGAGGCCAACTAAGTGCACCAATGGCTGAGTTTAAAGGTGAATTAAAAAGTTATGAAGCTTTCGTTTTAAGCAATTTGTTAGCTAATGTAATTGCAAGGCCTCAATTCGTTGCCTACCATAAGGGGCAGCACCCATTGCTGGTATCTCTTTGTTATGCCTTAGGAGCTATGAGAGTTGTTTGGACGGTACGACCTAACGACGATATCAAAAAAATAGAATCCAAAAATGATACCATCATCTTTGAATTCTATACTCCAGATGTTACTTTTAAAAGCTAGAACAACTTAATTAATTAAAATTAGTTTATATCATTTTAGCTCCATATACACCGTAGATTAAATAATGTAATTTATGATTTATGAAATACATCTTCTTACCAATCGCCGCTTATCAGTGGCGTAGCAAGATAAATCTTTGTACGATCCGACATTTCATCATATGTCATAGCAACCTGGATATTTATTTTTCTCTTATCTACAGTAATGTATTCGCTAAGTAATCCAGTGTAAGCATAGATCGTATAAAGATTATCTACACGGTTTTCAAACACTACTTCTCCTTTTAAACTATCAATCATGCGATCTGCAATCTTATTTTTTGTATCTAGAGAAAGATTTCCAGCAAATGCACCACTAAATTGAAGTGTTGTATTTATATTTTCTTCATCTACTTCCAGAGTCTCCATGATATTTTTTAACTTTTCTTCGTAGACTAATATATCATTGGAAACATCTTCAAAAATTGTAAGTCGAACCAACAAATAATGATTGATATCACTGTCTTTATCGTTGCTTTGTACAAATGCTTCCATGGTATCCTCTCCATATAGGCTTACAACCTTTACCGTAGTGGATGCCCTTTTCGCAAGTTTCGTAAAAACGCTTTCTTGACGATTACCCTCCGATAATACTTCAATCTCCTGATTCACACCGACACCCAATGCATCTGTGATATATAGAATCAGTGATTTCTTATCTTCCTCCGTTAAGTATCCGCTGCCGTAACGCGCTGCTATTTCTAAGGTACTTTCCATCAGCCCAGAGTTTGTATTTACAAACGCTTGCATGATATTACCTTTCGTAACAAAAAAACGATTCACAATAAATTGTGCTCCAACTGCAACCCATAGAAGTACGATAATGTATGACATAGCTCGTATTCTTTTATTGTCTAATACTTCCTTTACTAGCAAGAAAAATCGACTTCTAGGTTTCATGGAATAATATGTTCTTGCCATAGTAAAACCTCCATTCCTTTAGAGTATTTCCAAGAAATGGAGGTTCATTCGATTTTATCTTAAATTTTATTTATCTATGATAACTTTCTGCTAGTTCCTTACGAACTAAAGCTCTTCTTAGAGCCAGTTCCGCACGAGCTTCATTGATTTCACCGTCTGCACCGTTTAATCTTCTCTCGGCACGTATTCTGGCTTCTTCAGCTCGATTTATATCAATTTCTTCTGGCCATTCGCAAGATTCTGCTAATATTATTACCTTATCACCAAGAATTTCAATAAATCCATCATGAAGAGCGGCTTCTTTTTGTTCGGAACCATTTTTAAGTCTTAATATTCCAGGTACAAGAATTGCGGTTAATGGAATATGGTTTTTATAGATACCCATTTCACCTTCACTTGTTCTAACCTCAATCATATCTACATCACCCTCGTAAAAGATACGATCTGGTAAAATAACTTGTACTTGAAACACCTTACTATTATCAGCCATACTATTCTCCTAATTCTATGTTATAAGAACTGTAATGCTCCCTGGTTTCGTTTCAACTACTCGTTATTTTCCTTGGTTTGCTTTTACTCTTGCCAAAACATCATCAATATTTCCGGCATTTAGGAAATAGCTTTCTGGAACGTCATCATGCTTTCCTTCAAGAATTTCTCTAAATCCTTGAATTGTTTCTTGGATCGGAACATACTTACCAGGTAAACCTGTAAATTGCTCAGCAACGTGGAATGGTTGAGATAAAAATCTTTGTACTTTTCTAGCTCTAGATACTAAGATTTTATCATCTTCTGAAAGCTCATCCATACCAAGGATTGCAATGATATCTTGTAATTCTTTGTAACGTTGTAAAATTTCTTGTACATCTCTCGCAACAGTATAATGCTCTTCCCCTAAAATCCTTGGATCTAGTAATCTTGAACTAGATTCTAGTGGGTCAACTGCTGGATAGATACCTAATTCCACGATGGAACGGCTAAGTACAGTAGTTGCATCTAGATGGGCAAATGTTGTTGCTGGTGCTGGATCTGTTA
>CAJJLI010000114.1 GCA_905192625.1 uncultured Clostridium sp.
AATTTCGTTAACAGAAGGTACTGAGTTTGTGTCTGGAAATAATGTAAGAACAGTAAATGGTTCCGATGTAAATTATGATTATCCTACCTTTCATGTGGATCTTCCAGTAGGCTTTTATGAGGTGGCAATCGTACAAGGTTCCGATGATGAGGATACAGTGAATGGTGCTTATGTAGAAGGAAATATGTATTCTGTACGATGGAGTACAGAAGGATTTTCAACCTCTTTTGCTGAACCAAGTAAGTCAAGTTACATTGTAACTCCAAAAGGAACAAATAAGGAAAGTAAAGTTTTAACGGCAGTAGCAGATGGAACACTAACGATTCAGTTAGCAACTTCTTTGGATGATGCCGGGAATTCAGGAATCGTCTCAGTTCGTTCAATTTCAATTACAAGAGTTGCGTCCAATGTAGAGGCCTCAGTAAGTCCAACCTTACGTTTCATTGGTGATTCTACAGTGGCAACATATCCTCCAGAGGATGGGAATGAATGGACACCAATACCGGAACGTACTGGATGGGGCTCGGAATTTGCTATGGGCAGGTTTATGAGTGATAATGTTGTTTTGGTAAATAAAGCAGTAGCTGGAAGTTCAATTAAGAGCTATTTGGCGGATGGTTACTATAATGATTTCTTTTTGACTGCAAGACCAGGGGATACCGTTATTATTGAAGGTGGTATTAATGATAGTGCAGCGGGAAGACGTTATTCAGATTCCACTTCCTATGAAGCATATTTACGATATTTTATAGAGTCTTGTCAGACCTTTGGGCTTGATGTTGTATTAAGCTCAGGCACAAGTTCTGGTACTATTTACACAGATGTGATGGTTAAGCTAGCAGGTGAGTATGAAGTAACTTATATTGATTTGTTAGGTGAGTATAATACTTATAAAAACAAGTTATCTTCAACAGCACAAGGGGACTTAACCGTTGACGGAACACATCTTGCAAGAGTAGGCGCAGTTTTAGCAGCGCAGATTGTAGCAGGTCATTTAGCGGAGATTGAAGGATTATCGATTACTGGATTGGTGAAACCACAATCAATTAACAGTAATATGCCAACGGCAATTGTAAGTGGCGTGAATGTAAAGGCTCAAACTAGGAATAGCATCACCTTATCTTGGAATATTGATGAAGAGACCTTATACCAACCGGATCAATTAATTACAAGATTTAATATTTATCGAAAAGAGAAAGGTGTTGCTGAAAGTAGTTATATAAAGGTAGGTCAATCACGCGCGTATGTTTCGGCTTCAATGACCGCACCAAAATTACAAGCCACGTTGGAATCTCCTATTTCAGGTGAATATGATTATGCAGTGTCTGTTGTCGGCTTAGTTGGAGAAGGACAAAAATCTGAACGTATAACAGTAAAAGAATTTAAACCAGATACAACGTATCAGTTATTAGAACTTATCGAGCGATATGAAGAACAGATGTATGATTCCACTCATTATACTGCACAATCTTATATGAATTTGATGACTGCATTGTATCGTGCGACATCTGCGTTAGAAAAAGGTGCGACAGAAAGTGAATTAATAGAAGCACTTGAAGCAGTAAATACAGCTGTAGATGGATTGATACGAGTAAATAAAGTAGCTATGGAAGAAGATTTTGAGTCGGAAGTAATCGGTTCTAAATGGGGTACAACTGGACATCAGTTACTTTCTGTTATTATGGAAGAAGACGGAAATCACTTGGCCAATGCTTATGTAGAAGCAGCAGGGACAAGACAGATTAAGAAAGAGATTACTGGTGTAGCGTCAGAACTACTGTCAGTTGAATTTGAGTGGTATCCTGGACAGCCAGATCGAAGAAACTGTACGGAGATTCAGTTTGGTGATGCAAAGGGAGTTTATTTCTCATTAAAGACTTCAAACAATGGTCATATTGGTTATGTAGTAGGAGCATATGATCCAAATTCAACCACATATTTGACCGGCGATGGCTTCCATGCTAAAAATACACAGGCAACGGATTGTGGACTTTCAAATGAGGTATGGTATAACGTAAGAATTGTCTTTGATTATAAGAATCATACTGCAGATATATATTTTGTACCTAGAGATGATGAGTCATTACCTTCTAAGATTATTAAGGGAATAGAAATTTCCAAAGAAGCGAGTCAGCTATCACTTATGAATTTTCTATGCATGCGTGGAAAACAGGACAATGGAACATCAAATGATTTATCTGTACTATGGGATACATATTTAGATAACTTTGCTATTTATTATACGAATCAAAAACAGGATGTAAATCTAGCAACGTTATATGATGCAAAAGCGGAATATTTAGAAAAAATTGCGAACCTCTCACAAGATAGTTTGAGCGCAGACGTATTTGTAAGAGCCAATATTGCAATAAAGCAATTAGTAAATAACATTGGTTTTATAACACAAGAGGATGCAAATTATTTAGCATCTGTTATGAAAGATGCAGTGCAAGCAATTCCAGCGCAAGTTAATGTAAAAGCGATTACCCTTCCTACGGAACTAAGTATCACAGCAGGTTTATCACAAACAGTAGTTGCACAACTTAATCCAGTCGATGCGAACGAAGCATTAATTTGGAGTAGTGCAAATGAAGAGATTGCAGTGGTATCCTATGATGGTAAGACAGCCGTGATTCGTGGCGTGAAAGAAGGTAGAACAGAAATTACGGTACGCAGTCAGAGTAATGTGAGCGCAGTGGTTAAGGTAAATGTAGTAGGAAATGCGTATCTTTTTGGTAATCTACAAAGCATAACAGCAGATTCTTCCTATGCAAATGGAGTTGGATTTAACAATTTCACCTATAAGACAGCGGCGAATGGTTGGGTAGATGGTATTTACTATCCAAGAAAATTAACCAAGGAAGCAGGATCAAGCTATGTTAATAAACAAGAGTCTGCAAATGATTATTTAGCGATTAATAGTGTAGTATGGTCTGAAAATGGAGGAGATAGAGACGAAGATATTATCGTGTATGAAAATACATCCGCTTTTGATTTAGATTTAGCACATGGAAATTATACGGTAAGTGTAAACTTTATCAATCCGACCAAAAATGCGATGAATGTTATTGTTAAAGCAGAGGATATTACGCGTTACTCCAGTGGAGATCATAAAGATACAGAACTTGCAAAGGCAACGATTTTAGCAGGTCAGACTAAGACAGTGTCCTTTGATATTGCATTGATGGATGATTCTTTAACACTTCGTTTTGAACAGGATGGAGTTGCTAATTCCTTCAATAATGCATCAGTAAATACAGTTTATGTAAAGAGTGTCAGTGTTGTAGCACTTGAGGAGGAGAAAACAGAAGAAGTGCCAACTGTTTATATACTTGGTGATTCTACGGTTCAGACTTATACAAGAGCAAATTATCGTACTGGCTGGGGGCAGGTATTTTATACAGCATTATCTGGTGCGACGGAATCCTCTATTATAGAAGAAACAAGTGAAGGATATGCTTATTATAAAACGGACTTGGCAGCAGTGAAAAATTATGCAAGAGATGCAAGAAGTGCTAAATCATTCTTACAGGAAGGACGTTTGAATGAAGTTCTCTTAAATGTTAAGAAAGGCGATTATGTTTTGGCACAGTTTACACATAATGATTCGAATACAGCAAGACCAAATCGCTATCTAAACACAGAAGACTTTAAGAACTATTTATTCAACTATAAGAAAGCAGTCGAAGAACGGGGTGGAACGTTTGTATTAGTGACACCAATTGTAATTAATGCAATTGAGGATGGTAAATGGGATCATCGTTTTGAATCCTATCGCCAAGCTATGATAGAATTAGGATTATCAGAACAGATACCTGTACTAGATTTGATGGGAGCAAGCTATTCCTTAGTAAATGAAATGGGACAGTCAGCTGTGAACACACTTAAAATGTATATGTCGGATACCGTTCATTTACAAAAAAATGGTGCAATGATGTATGCGCAGTTGCTTGCGAATTTAATAAATTCCTATGATACGGACAATCAATTAATGACCTTAAAGGCTGCGTTAAAGAAAGTAGATGCATCGGTTATTTTTGATCAAAGTAAGGTGAGTGTGCAGCCTCAAAAATCAATTGCGCTTACATATAAAAAAGTAGGATTGGATGGAAAGCGAGTAACTTATTATTCCTCGAATCCATCGGTTGCAACCGTAGATGCAAATGGAGTTGTTACTGGTGTTAGCAAGGGAGAAGTGGTTATAACGATCAGTATTGCGAATGGAGCGGATACTGCCACGACAGATTGTACCGTATATACAGATTATTGCTATGTAACGGTAGATGAGCAAACAACCAATACATATGTGTCGAGTCGTTCCATGATAGAAGCAACAACAAGTCATATGACTTCAGAGAACAATGAAAATGATGAACTTTCATTATTATCATTGGCGGAAACTAAAAATGTTGTGGTAGATCCAGATGTGACGGTAGAAGATATGGATACACAGGCAATTTTAAAATTTGACTTCGGAAATAAGGTTGGGTTTGCTGCAGGCTACATACCAGTTACAAATGGAAAGTATACAAAAGAAAGTGGATATGGATTCACCAGTGATAATACTAATATTAATTTTAGTAGCTTATCAACGGGGGTAGCTCCAAAGGATGATGCAAGCGATGATGATGTTGCACTTTACACTGCTTGTCAAGACGCAGTAAGAGCTGAAGAGTTGGAGTTTGTAGTTGATGTACCAGCAGGTACTTATATGGTATCGTTGTACACGAATGTAAACTGGAATTTACCAATATATCAGGCTAGTACATATACGATTAATGGTTACTCCGTAGGTGGCATTGTAAGTGTAGAGGCTACAACGGATAATATTGCAAAGAATGTTAAGGTTACTTTATCAGAACCTGGTCAGATTGTAATTCATGGTATCAATAAAGGAAAATTAGCAATTTTTAATGCCTTGGTTATTAGTAAATATGTGCCAGCAGTAAAGACATTTAATGACGTAGCATGGAATGATGTAAAAAATGCAGGTGCAAGATTAAATATTAAACTTGGCTTACTTGAGGATACAGTTACTCCTTTCGATTTTGATACTTCTTTAATTACAAAGATGATAGCTATGAAGCGTGCTTTAAAAGTTGTGAAAGGGATGCCTGTTGCTGATTATACAACTGGCAATGAAGCAATGGTAAAAGCAGCAGAAGTTATAGAAAACAAGATGTTATATACTGAAGTATCAATAGCAAGACTAGAGGCTGCAATGCTAGAATTACAGGCAGTAATTGACTCATTAGAAATCGTAGATGCGTCGGTTAATTCTGCTATATCTACAATCGATTACTGGCTTGCAGGGGTAAATACAGAGGGTATGACAGAACCTTATAATTTGTATGTTGACTTTGATGTTCTATCTTCTACAGTTAAATATCAAACAGATGGATATACTTCTGTTTTAAATACTTCCATGTACACTTCTGAGTTGGGATTTGGTCTTATAAAAGCAAGTGAAGGACGAAATCGTGGAACTGGAAATAGCTTACTAGATGACTTTGTAATGAATACATCTTTCTTGGTAGATATTCCAGCGGGAAGTTACTTCATAAGAGCACTTTGTGGTGACTTGATGGTAGGATGTAATAATACATCTGTATTTAACATTTATGATGTTACTACGAATGAAGTATTGGTCGCAGACGCTTCAACAAGTTCGCTAGGAGAACAAACGTCAAGTTTAGATATGGGATTTGAAGTGAAGGAAGATACACAAATTAGAATTGAAGTAACAGGCAGATTAAATGCACTATATGTGGAACAGATGGTTGGTACAACTGTGGCAGAAATTGATATGTCAGAACTAGTTGGTTTAGTGCATACAATTGAGGCTGCAGGGATAATTGAAACGGAATACACAATCTCTAGTTATCAAGCATTGGTAATTGCATTGGATAAAGCGAGAGAAGCGATTGATAAAGGTGTATCTTATGTTCAAGAATACGAAGCCTTATTAAATTCTTTAAGAATGGCCTATGAAGGTTTAAAAGTAAGAGAAGTAGCAAATGAGATTCTTATTGACTTTGGTACGGAAACATCAGAAGTATCTACGGTTTCTAAGTTTGAAGGAGATGGAGGAATTTCTACCTTAGGAACAAATGTATTGCAGGGACTTGGTACAATGGTCTATATGGAAAACTCACTTGACAATGGACAACATTTTGGGTTTGACCGAGTAATGCCAGCAAATGAGACTTCTTCTGGAGGCGCTTATTTTAGAGATTATGTTTATAGTAAAGGGGGAACTCCATACACATTCTATGCAGATATGCCGGTTGGAACTTACTATGTATATGTATATACAGGTGATAAGCTATCCAATAATACAACAAAATTATATTTTAATAATGGAGAAGAAGTAATTACAACGAACACTGCTGTTGAAGTAGTAAGTGGTGGAGCTGTATCTGGAAGTGGGATTGTAAGCGTAAGTGGTGGTGCGATTTATACACAAATCTCAAGTGGTGGTGGACAGTACCCTGCACCAGCATGTATTTACACCGTAGATGTTGTAGAGTCAGAGACAATAAGTTTGCTTCATGGTGTCAAGATGGGACGTTTCTCAATCACTTTATTTGATGATACTGCAACTTCACCAGATGCAATTACTGCTAGGCTAAATGGAATAGAACTTACACCTGTGAATAAACCAGAACCAACGCCAACGGT
>CAJJLI010000115.1 GCA_905192625.1 uncultured Clostridium sp.
TCGCCCGCCTCGTACAGGGAATCCATGGTACCCGTATCCAGCCATGCGTAACCATGAATGTATTAAAGCTGTACCAGACTTAGTAGAATTATCTCCTAGACATTTTGTGCGATGCTTTCCTGTTCAGAAAGGAGACTTAGGTTATGGAATATAATCAAATAGAAGAAAAAACAATTCTAGAAGTCTCTGGGTTGAAAAAGTATTTTCCAATCTATCAGGGAGTTTTAGCAAAAAAAACTGGAGATATAAAGGCAGTAGACGATATTTCATTTAAGCTAAAAAAAGGTGAAATACTAGGATTAGTAGGGGAATCAGGATGTGGTAAATCTACAGCAGGAAGGACGATACTCAATCTCTTAGAACCTACTGGCGGAATGGTCAAGTTCGAAGATGAAGTAATTTATAATGTGGAAAAGAAACAAAAAATAACGAATGATCGAATGCGGAAGTTAAGAAAAGATATGCAAATTGTTTTTCAAGATCCGTATGCATCGTTGGATCCAAGAATGAATGTAGGAACAATACTAACAGAAGGCATGCGAAAGCATAAATTATATGATAAGAAGGAAGCACTTGATAAAGCGAAAGAATTACTAGAACTTTGTGGACTATCAGCAGGGGCTGTCCATAAATATCCTCATGAATTTAGCGGTGGTCAAAGACAGAGAATTGGAATTGCCAGAGCACTTGCCTTAAATCCTAAATTTATAATAGGGGATGAATTAATAGCAGCCCTTGATGTGAGTATTCAATCTCAGATACTTATGCTATTTCAGGAGTTAATTGAAAAATTTAGTTTAAGTTCCTTGTTTATCTCTCACGATTTAAGTGTAGTTCGGTATTTTTGTGATCGAATCTGCGTTATGTATTTAGGCTCAATTGTAGAAACTGGAACAAGCGAACAACTATTTTATCAACCACTCCATCCGTATACACAGGCGCTCATATCTGCAATACCAAAAACGTCACCTAAAGATCATAAAAATAGAATTATTTTATCTGGTGAGGTACCCACCGCTGCAAATCCGCCGTCTGGCTGTAAGTTCCATACTCGGTGTAAATATGCAATGGAAAAATGCCGTCAGGAAATACCACAGGATATTGAGGTGGAGCCTGGACATTATGTTCGTTGTCATTTAGTTGAGAAACGTACGGGTACTGATTATTTATAAAGAATGTAAAAAGCATATACTTGATTGTTGATTATATCAGGAGGGGGAAATATGGATTCAATACAGCAAAAAATCATACAAATTATTGATGAAAATAAAGAAGATATCATTGCGTTTGCAAGAGACATTTATGATCACGCCGAACTAGGGTATAAAGAGTTTCAGACGTCTGCAAAATTTTCAGCCTTTATGCAAAAGTTAAACATTACAGTTGAGGAAAATCTTGCAATCACAGGGGTGAAAGGATATTTAAATGAGGACAAAAAAGAAAATGTAAGCTTGGCACTAATTGGTGAGTTGGATGCTCTAAGAATACCGAATCACTCTCATGCAAACCCTGAGACAAATGCGGCACATTGCTGTGGTCATCATTGTCAGCTTGCAGGTGTAATTGGAGCTGCTATCGCATTAACGGATAAAGAGATAGCGGATTCTTTAGATGGGCAAGTGGTATTTTATGCGGTTCCTTCAGAAGAGTATGGTGAGATTGAGTTTAAGAATAAATTAAAAGAAGAAGGAAAAATAAGATACGGCGGTGGTAAGAGCGAGTTGATACGAATCGGTGGTTTTGATGATATCGACTTAAGCTTGGCACATCATACCGGCCTAGAGCCAATAACCGTGGGAAGTGGTACGGGGAATGGATTTGTATCTAAAGTTATAAAATATAAAGGCAAGGCGGCACATGCCGCAGGTTCACCTCATCTTGGAGTCAATGCTTTGAATGCAGCATCCATTGGATTATCTGCATTAGCATATCATAGAGAAACATTTAGGGACGATGACTGTGTTAGGATTCATCCAATTATAACGAAAGGTGGTAATTTGGTTAATGTAGTACCAGATGAAGTTGTAATTGAGACTTTGGTACGTGCATCAAATGTGGAAGCCATTCATGATGCAGCAAAGAAAACAGATCGCGCTTTTAAAGCTGGAGCATTGGCACTTGGTGCAGAAGTTGAGATTGATACTATGCCAGGATATTTACCAACGTTAGCAGAAAAGGCAAATCCACAGGTTTTAGAGGCTGCAAAATTAGCTGCGGGAAATCATTATCCAGTGCTAGAGCAAGATACCAGTAGACATAGCGGTGGCTCCACGGATTTAGGTGATTTAGAGCATTTGCAACCTGTTTTGCTATTTAACACAGGAGGAATGGAGGATCGTCTTCATTCAGAGAAGTTTGATATTATAGACGAAGAACTTGCGTATATTGTTACAGCAAAAATCTTTGCCTTAAGTGCTTACAATTTACTAAAGAATGGAGCAACGAAAGCAAGAAAAGTAGTTGAGGATTATCATCCTATCTTTACGAAAGAAGAGTATTTGGCATATATGGAGAGTTTTATAAATAATGAAGTGTTTCAGCCTGAAGTATAAAAGTATAAAAGTATAAAAGTATAAAAGTATAAAAGTATAAATGGTATCATGTAAAATAACTTAAAATGTGAAGTCTGAGTAAATCTAGTTTTGCAGTAAATACATCATGTAATTCAATGTATTTATGATCTTGTTGTACTATTAAGCAGCAATATATTATGACGGGGATTTGTTCGTATATTAAGACACTTTTTACAACATATAAAGCACATTATGTACTATCTAAATCATAAAATGCTCTTATAATATATGTAAGAGTATGTTAGTAAAGATCTAGCAGCAGTGTGGAGGATAATATGAAGATAGTTGTGCTTGCAGGCGGATATAGCCCAGAAAGAGATGTTTCATTGTGCTCTGGTAGTTTAATTGCCAATGCATTAATTGAGAATGGTCATCGCGTAATTTTGTGGGATTTAAGTAAAGATATCGGGGATGAAATATCGGTCGAGGATTTTTTCCTAAGTAAAGAGTCATCAAAACGATATCATCATGAAATCCAAACAAAAGAAGCAATCTTTTTATCAAACGGAAGTAGCGGCCAGAACTCTTCGATGATTGGAAAAGGTGTTATCTCATTATGTCAATCGGTAGATGTTGTCTTTATGGCACTACATGGCTCAATTGGTGAGAACGGTAAGTTACAAGCAGTATTTGATCTAATGGGTATACGTTACACAGGAACTGGATATCTAGGAAGTATTCTAGCTATGGATAAGGGGTTAACAAAACAATTACTTACACAAGAAGGTATAAAAACCCCGAAGTGGATATCTTTAAAAGAAAATGATACTAATGTGGATAAAGTTGAAGAACTTATAGGCTATCCATGCGTTGTAAAACCTGCAAGTTGTGGTTCAAGTATAGGAGTTAAAATAGTAAAGAATCAAGTTGCATTAATCCAGGCTCTCATGGAGGCAAGACATTATGAAGATCAAGTAATAATAGAAGAGATGATTGTAGGAAGAGAGTATTCAGTAGGAATTCTAGGTTCTAAAACATTACCTGCAATTGAAATAATTCCTCGCAATGGTTTCTATGATTATAAAAATAAGTACGAAGCGGGATTAACATCTGAGATTTGTCCAGCTCATATAAACAATGAGTTAGAAGAAAAATTAGAAAAAATAGCATTGAATGTACACAAGACATTGCAGCTAGGATATTATTCGCGAGTTGATTTTATGACCAATTATAATGATGAAGTATTTGTTTTAGAAGCAAATACCTTGCCTGGTATGACCCCTACGAGTCTGTTACCACAAGAAGCCAAAGTAGTAGGGATAAGTTTTGGAGAACTATGCGAAAAAATATTAGTATCTGCATTATAAAAAAATGAAAAACAAGGAAAAATAAAAAACTACGAAAAATGAAAAGAGGGTGTCGCATGTGTATCCATGCGGCACCTTCTTCCTATTTAAAGGTAGTTTTATTTTCAAACCTAGCGATAGTCTCTTTTATCATATTCTCTACAAGCTCTGCAATTTCAGTAGACTTCATACCTTGGTAATCCTCATAATAAAGAGGTTTTAAGTAATGAATTTGTACTGTCAAAGGCTTAATTGAGTTTGTATCAAAAGCCTTATATGAATCAATAATTGCAACAGGAACAATAGGACACCTAGCATTCATAGCACTTTTAAAGCTTCCGCCTTTAAATTCGCCAATTTGATTGCCTTTGCGACTTCGTGTTCCCTCGGCAAAGATTAAGAAGTTTTCACCGTTTTTTACTCGGTTTGTCATGTTTTTTATTACAGTCATTGATTGGCGAATGTCTTCACGATCAATGATTTCTGCTTGTAAAAGACAAATAACATTACGAAGTAGAAAAATATCTTTTACTTCTTTTTTCATTACTGTAACCAATGGGCGTTCATGTGTTTCTACAAAGGCTAGAGCGTCAAACAATCCTTGATGATTTGGAAACATGATATAGCCTGTTTCTTTTGGTAGATTTTCAATACCGTGACAATCTATGGTCACACGTCCACGTCGATTGACAATCGGTGTTAACCGATGGAGAAACGCATATCTTGCAAAACGATCATATTTTTCAATATTGCATAATCGAAAAAGTTGAAATAACCAAATAGGAAGCTGAAAAAAGCTTCGAAAGAACATAAGTGCAATTCGTTTCATAATATCCTCTTTCTCGCAAAACCATCCTATATAATATAGGATGAGATTTTGCTATACAATTGATAAGATAAGTTTGATGCACAATGAGAAATACGTATCAACGTACTAATTTAGTTCATAACCTTTTAGCATTCTAGCGCGACTTGGATGTCTTAATTTACGTAATGCCTTAGCCTCAATTTGGCGGATACGCTCACGCGTAACATTAAATTCTTTTCCTACTTCTTCAAGAGTTCTACTTCTACCATCCTTTAAACCAAAACGAAGAATAAGCACACGTTGTTCTCTTTCTGTTAAGGTATCAAGTAACTTTGCAATTTGATCTTGTAATACTGCATATGATGCGGCATCCTCTGGTCCCATAATAGTATCATCTTTTATGAAGTCACCAAGATGACTGTCATCCTCTTCACCGATAGGGGTGTCAAGGGAGATTGGATCAGCAGAAACTTTTAAGATTTCACGTACTTTTTCAATTGGTAAATTCATTGCATCTGCAAGTTCTTGTTCGCTTGGTTCACGTCCTAATTCTTGTAAAAGATTTCTCGATACACGGTAAGTTTTGTTGATCACTTCCGACATATGTACCGGAATACGAATGGTACGTGACTGATCGGCAATGGATCTAGTAATGGCTTGGCGAATCCACCAAGTTGCATAAGTACTAAATTTATAGCCTTTGTTGTAATCGAATTTATCAACGGCTTTAATAAGTCCTAAGTTACCTTCTTGAATTAAGTCAAGGAAAGATAAACCTCTACCAACATAACGCTTAGCTATACTTACAACCAAACGAAGGTTGGATTCTGCAAGTATACGCTTTGCATGCTCATCGCCTTCTTCAATCTTCTTTGCAAGTTCGATTTCTTCAGCGATGGAAAGAAGTGGATAGCTTCCGATTTCTTTTAAATATTGTTTTACAGGGTCATCAGACATTGCTGAAGCCATAGATGATAAATCTTCAGTATCTGTAAGAATTTCGGAATCTTCTTCTAATTCCAAAAGCGCATCTTCATTTGGTTCATCATCATCGGTTGGATTAAGAACTACAATGTTGTTTGCTTCTAAATACTCATATATTTTGTCAATCTGTCTTACGTTCAGATTTAATTCTTTGAAAAAGTCATTTACTTTATCTACTTCAATTACACCTTTATTATTATTGGCAAAGGAAACCAACTCTTTAAGGCGTGCTTCAAAGATGCTTACTTGTTCTTCCATGTAATGGACCTCCAGTACTTTTGTTTCGGGCAAAAAAGTCACCAAATAACATTATAACACATATAATGCCTAATTGGAATAAAATATTTCAAAATGTGATGCATAATTTTTACAGAATGAAACATAGTGAACGATTAAATTTGGAAAATAACATCTTTGTTGAAAGATATGATTTAGAGTTGATTATAATTACACGATAAATATTAAATATGAGAAAAAGAATGATAGATACTAAATATATTTTAAATCAAGAAAAAGATGTGTATTTCATATGTTAAAGTTTTAATAACTTCATATATTAATGTCTATAGTTTACCCCGATATAACTCAATTTTACAAGCTATAAAATTTTACATTATAAAAGGAAGAAATTAGACGAAAGAATATAAAAATCAAAATTTAAATGTTTTCTTATAAAATATTAACTAAGAAAAAATTTGGAATTTTTGTAAGATACTTTATTTAAATTTATAAAATAATATCTTATTGGACATAATATTAAAGAATAAGACATAATAAGGAAGTTTAAAGATTGACTTTCTTTGTTCTATTTTAGTTGGTTTTTAATTTAATTTTTCTAATTTTTTACTCCCATTTCTACAAAAACCTCCTTGACAATGATGGTTTTAAGCAGTATAATCGATTCTGCGTGCAATAAATGCATGATAGCAACCACGTTACACTTAATTTTTATCAGGAGGTGAAAAATTAATGCCAACATTTAATCAGTTAGTAAGAAAAG
>CAJJLI010000116.1 GCA_905192625.1 uncultured Clostridium sp.
TCGCGTGGATGGTCGGCAAGGAGCCGATGGCTGGTGTCTAACAAATACATCTTTCTATAATCGCGTAAGTCTAATACATCCACTTGATGGAAGTTCAATGATAAAAATGAACTAACTGGCTTACCAAAGGAATCTTGGATTACTAAAACACGACCATCTTCTACATCGTGGTTTGTAATTCTTGCCAATGCTGGATTCCCATTAAAATAGCAATTATCGCGGTAGGCTTGTGGTTCTTTTGTTTCTACAACACGTTCTTTGAATAATACAGTATCTTCAAATTCACCGGTTCTAGTAAGAGCCAAACGTCCGTATTTATAATATCGTTCCCAAGTATAATTGGTTTCAAATTTTGGATAGATATAGGTAAAATCATCAATTCCAGCATACCAATGACCCACACGATTGGCCAATGATCCAACAAAACTATTTTTTAATGTATTAAAATGAAAGTTGTTTTCATCGACGTTTCGTGGATCAAATTGGGTACCATAGTTTTTTGCCATGTAATCCATTAAATACGTATAGGCCCAAAAACCGGTTTCTGTCGTCCAGTGGTGATCTGAAACAAAGAACAAATCTTCATAATTAAAATTATTGTCATGAATTACTTTACGAAAATCGATATAATCAATCCCTAAAACATCAAGTCCAGCTAAAAACTTATCCGTATTTAAATTCGGATAGTCAGTACGTCCGTGAGGAAGTTGATTGTCGTACTTGTCGACCTTATAAGGAGCTTGTACGTACAATAATTTAGTTCCAACAGAATCAAGGTACTCACTTAATTTACGCATATTCTTATGTGCTAAACTCATTCCCCAATTGTCATAAAGGTAGGTCAGTTGACCATTGTCTAATTTATAAACATTATTATGCTCGACAACGTCAGTAACCATTTTCTTTTGAATGATACGGTTAAATAAACCATTTATATTTAACAAAGTATCTTTCTCATATACAGCACTATTAAAAGCAGAGTTTGTACCATTAACAAAAGCTTTTAAAACGTCAGCGCTAGATTCAGATTCCACTTTGCTAATTGATGTCTTTATAGATGATTTAACGACATCGGAGTTTATAATCATGCCAAAGAGATAAAAGAATATGATTATTAGAAATAAAATGGCAGTTACCGTGTAACGATTCATCGTATTTTTAAATTTTAGTAGCATATTTATACCTATTGCCTTTCTAGAGTCTATTTTATTACATGCCCTGTGTATAGTTCGTATTTATACGTAGTTCTATTAAGATAACTATATGATGAAGTTAGAAATTAGCATAAATACTTGGATTGTTGGCTCCTTTTATAACATAACTTAGGGCGATAAAAAATAATATCAAGTAAACGATTGGGTATACAGCTCCAATAAATTTATTCTCATCAAACTTTAACTTCTTAGAAATCCATCCGAAGATAGGAGTTGAACATAATGTTGCGGCAATTAAGAAGATAATATATTCACATAGGTAAAAGTAGGCATTGTTATCAAATATAGTATTACCACTACGAAAGAACATGACGCTTAAATAATTTTTTGCTTGTGCGATGTCACTAGAGCGGAATAATACCCATCCCATTAATACAAAAAACATAGTATATATATGATGAAAAATCGGGAATTTTTTTGATTTATCAAAGCCAGTTAATTTTTCAAATGCAATTAATACAAAATATAGAAGCCCCCATAAAATAAACGTCCAGTTAGCACCATGCCAAAGACCAGTTAGGCTCCATACAACAAATAAATTAAAAAGGAGTCGTATTTTAGTTTTTACACGGCTACCACCCAGTGGAAAATAAACATAATCACGGAACCAGGTACCTAATGAGATATGCCATCTTCTCCAAAATTCTGAGATAGACTTTGAAATATAAGGGAAATTAAAGTTCTCTAAAAACTGAAAACCAAACATTTTGCTAAGACCGATTGCCATATCGGAATAGCCGCTAAAGTCTAAAAGAATTTGAAAAGCATAAGCTATGATACCAAGCCAAGCAAAACTAACGGATAAATCATTGATATTTGTATCAAAAGCCTTATTAGCTACGTATGCAATGTTATCAGCAATGATTACTTTCTTAGCAAAGCCTCGAATAAATCGCAACACACCTTCTGAGAATAAAGAAAAAGACTCGCTACGATTTTGAATCTGATCTACTATTGTTTCATATCGAACAATTGGGCCTGAAACTAGGTTTGGGAAAAGAGCAATGTATAAACCAACATTGAGTGGATTTTTTTGCACGCGTCCCTTTTGGTGATAAACATCAATTACATAGGAAATTGCTTGGAATGAAAAGAAGGATATACCAATTGGAATTCCTAGTTGGGGGATTCCTATGTTTTTATGAAACAATGAGTTAATATTCGTGATTGCAAAGCTCAAGTATTTAAATAAAAATATCAGTGATACATTATAAATCATAGATACTGTTATAATGATGCGTGCTTGTGTTTTATAATCGCGGTATTTGTCGATTAATAAACCAAACAGATAGTTCATGATAATGGAAAGCAACAATATTAGCACAAAGAGTGGCTCACCCCATGCATAAAAAACCAAACTAGCTAGGAACAAAAATATATTTTGAGCCGTTCTGTGATTCCTAAATATAGTATAGTAAAGGATTAAAACACAGGGTAAAAAAACTAATAAAAAAGTTGATGATGAAAATACCATAATAACCTCCATGCTGCAAGGCAGCGTAATCTTAATTGAAAGGCTTTTTAGCCAGCATCTTAAAATTAACGAATAATTGCAAATATTTGTTAGGAGCATTTACAAAAAAAATGTACTCTATACTTAAGATGCAATAATGTAACTGCGAAAACTATAATTTAATTCGATATAACATGTATTCATGGTTGAAATGGATAAGAGGATGGCAATATGTAGTAAGACCATGTAGGCAGTCGGGCAAGAATCTAAATGATATAGTTAGAACATCGGGAGTTAGTATGACAATCATTTATTTATTATAATCGTTTGTCAAAAAAAGAAAAGGAGCTATGTATCACAGCTCCCTCATATTAATATTTTCTTAACTAAATAATTGAAATATTAGTCTGCTTAATCTTAAATGATTGGTACCTTTTTCAGCCTTCACTAATTCGCTGGAGTAACGGATGGAGTAACCGTTATATTACTATCCGTATTATTAGCGGTATCCTTTATCATCTTATTGTAATCTTCTTCGCTTAATACGGTCACTTTACAGGTATCATATTTACCATTATCAATCATAGCAAAAATATGAGTGGTACCTTCCGCATTTGCAGTGATTCTACCTCCAGGGCTTACTGTCACAATTGAAGAATCGTTTGATATAAATTTAATTTCTTCAACTGTATTGTATGGTTGTAAAATTGTTTTTAGTGTCGTTTTTTTGTTAACTACCATGAACAAATCAGTCTTTGTTAACTTAACACTGATTGCAGGTGGTCCTACTGTTATATCACAAGTAAGGGTCGCAACTGTTTTTGATCCTTCTTTCACGGTTACTGTAATCGCTGCACTACCATAATCAACACCAGTTACAACACCGTGTTCGTCTACAGAAGCAATTGCAGAATCACTAGATTTGTATGAAATCTTATGATTTTCAAGTACATTATAAACCCTTAAATTATAAGACTTTTCTTTTACAATAGATTTGCTTTTTACATTTAACTTAATCTCAAGCTGTTTATCATTTGTTGTGTTTGCACCTGTATTCTCACTTGCAAATGCCTTATTTGTGTTAAATGACAAAACAAATACAAAGAAAAGTAAAAAACCAAGGATATATTTGATTTTTCTATTCTTCTTAGCATCCATGGCTAATTCCTCCAAACCTTGGTATTTCTTTGCGTCACATCCGTTTACATTATACTATACTATTTTGTCAGAAAAATGGCAAAATATTAAAATTTATTAAGAAATCATTTCTAAATATTAAGATTTTATTTCAAAAACCCCCTTGTTTAATGGGGTAGAATTCAATATAATGTAAATAGAATAAGCATGAAGCATGCATTTTACGAAAAATTTAAAATTGTAAGTATATATAATATTTATTATAGTTTACATTTGCTTTTATTTAATTCATGTAATATGAGGATAAGAAGGAGGAACTAGAATGCAAAATATCCTAATTGCTGATGATAATCCCGATATTACCGATGTTTTAGCATTGTACGCTAAAAAGGAAGAGTTTGAACCTATTATTGCTACCGACGGTGAAGAAGCAATTCGCCTTTTCCACCAATGTAATCCGGCAGTTGTCCTATTGGATGTAATGATGCCAAAGGAAGACGGTTATGAGGTATGTAGAAAAATTAGAGCAAAGTCAGATGTTCCAGTGATATTAATTACTGCAAGAGGAGAAGATTTTGAGAAAATAATGGGTCTGGATATTGGCGCAGATGATTATATTGTAAAGCCGTTTAGTCCAAGTGAGGTTATGGCAAGAGTTAGAGCTGTACTTCGAAGAATGTCAAAAAAAGAAAAAGAACAAGAATCTGAGAATCTTTTAACTATATCGAATTTAGTAATTAATTTAGATGAGTACACACTACATATTGGGGATAAGAAAATATCCCTAACAAAAAAAGAAATTGAAACCATGTGGACCCTTGCAAATAATCCAAATAAAGTATTCACTCGAGATAATCTTTTGGATAGCTTATGGGGGTTTGATTATTTTGGTGATAGTAGGACCGTAGACTCTCATATAAAAAGATTAAGAGCAAAGTTAGACATTGTAGAGCATCCAGCATGGTCAATTAAAACCATCTGGGGTGTTGGATATAAATTTGAAATTGTTGAATAATGAAAGAAATTTCAGAGAACGCATCTAATTAATCATATTTATGTATATGAGTAATCGGATGCGTTTATTTCAATGTGAGGATAGTATTATGATAGATAAGGATAGAAAATACAGTCGTTTGTTTGTTAAGGTGTATGTTAATTATGCAGTTATGGTAATCATATTTGCGATTATCCTAGGTGCTATTTTCATGCAGATGATACAAAAGTCAACCACGGAGAATTATCGCAATAAACTTGTAGAACAAGCCAGAAGTATATCAAATCGATTAAATCTATTTATTATCGATGATGATTATAAAGATAGTTTGATCATTATGGAAATGATGTATAATGTATTTGGTGAAGATATGGTTTGGACTATTTCAAACCCAAATGCCAGTAGGCCTATGGCGGAGGCATTGGTAAATGTCGAGCTTGATAATGGGCAAGTATCCGAAGATCATCTTCGTGTCATGAATGAAGTATTTGCGGGAAATGAAGCATATACGACTACATATAGTGAAATACATGGTTCTAATTTCCTAGTGATTGGAGTGCCCGTTTATGGAATCAACCGCGAAGTATGTGGTGGAGTTTTAATTAATTCACCAATAACAGACCAAATGAATACCGTACAAAGTAGTATGCAACTGATTATCACAAGTGCATTGATAGCTTTAATCATATCCTTTATAATCGCTATCATATTTGCAAGGCAATTGACAAAACCGATTTCTAAGATGCGTCTGACTGCATTAGAATTAGCGGAAGGAAAGTATGAAACGAAAACGGATATAGAGCGAAAAGATGAGATTGGAGATTTAGCCAAGACAATTGATTTTTTAAGAGATAAATTGATTGAAAATGAAAAGATGCGAAAGAATTTGGAGCAAATGCGATTGGATTTTTTTGCAAACGTATCACACGAGCTTCGTACACCGATTACAGTAGTACGGGCATATACTGAAAGTTTAGTGGATGGTGTAGTTACAGCAGAAGAAAAGCGACTACAGTACTACCATAAGATGCTATCGGAATGTAAAAGTATGGAACGCTTGGTTGGTGATTTGCTTATTTTATCAAAAATGCAAAACCCAGATTTTGAGATTGAGGCAGAACCAGTTAATTTATTACAAATTTTTGATGAAATTATTCGAGCAGTTAATATAATTGGCGAGGAAAAAAATATACAGATTGAGCTCATCAAAGATAAGGACAGTTATATGATGTTCGGTGATTACGATAGGCTTCGTCAAATGTTTTTGGTAATTTTAGACAATGCTGTTAAATTCTCTCCAGAGAATTCTACGATACACATGAGCATAACAGAGGCGGAAGAAATCTTAATTGTGATTCGTGATGAAGGTATTGGTATAGCCAAGGAAGAATTACCAAGTATTTTTGAAAAATTCTATAAGTCAAAATTGAGACAAAATGCGAAAGGATCCGGACTAGGATTAGCGATAGCCAAGCAAATTGCTCTAAAGCATGGTGGAGATATTTTAGTTCAGAGTGAAATTGGAGTTGGAACAGAGTTCTCCTTTATATTTCAAAAGATATCAGATGAAGTGTTAGAGCAAATAAAACAAGAAGGATTTATATAACGAAGAAGTACGAGTTATTGTACAATATATAAAATAATATATATTTGTCAGTTATTTCCTAGATGTTTTGCTTGATAATTTTATTATGATGGGATATAATAATTTTAGAAAACATTCCTGAGATGTTCGATAACTCTTGTTATTTTGAACCTACAATACTTTAAAAGGGATTCCTATATCTATAAGTCGATGTCAAGCCTCCGTTTGA
>CAJJLI010000117.1 GCA_905192625.1 uncultured Clostridium sp.
CGATATTATTAACGACACACTATATGTATGAGGCGGATGAACTTTGCGACCGTATTGCAATTATAAACAAAGGGAAATTAATTGCGTTAGATACCCCAAAGAATTTGAAAACGAATTATAGGATGGAGCATCCAGAAACAGAGCGTTTAGAAAAAGAAGTTACCCTTGAAGATGTTTATATAGCACTGGTAGGGGGGAATTCCTGTGAAAAATAATAATCAATTTTCGCACGCAAGTTTTGGGGTTAAAATGAAATCAAAAGTAATACTTACTACGATGATTTTACAGATGAAAAATTCATTTCAAAGATCTATGTTTCGCTTTTGCCTGATTGCAAATCCGATTGCCAATACAATTTTAATTTATTATATGTTTCAAAATTCCGGAAAAGAGAATTTTATAAGTTATGTAATTATGGGTGCAGGATTAATGGGGCTTTGGAGTTGCATTTGCTTTTCTTCTGCCGGGGATATTAATCGTGAGAGGTGGAGTGGAACCTTATCTATTATATATACAGTACCAGCGGATTTTCGACTGATTATATGGGGAAAGATATTAGGAAACACAGTACTAGCGCTTTTTACACTGTTCATTTCCTTTATCACTGCGAAAGTTTTATTTCATGCGGATTTATCTCTTGGGCACCTTGGGTATTTTATCATTTCAATGAGTGCAGCTATTGTATGCTTTATGACAATATCCATTGTGATCGCTTATATTTTAACACTTTCAAGAAAAACAACATTGTATATGAACTGTATTGAGATTCCAGTTACCTTGCTCAGCGGTTTTGTATTTCCAATTGATTTACTTCCTAAGTGGATGTTACCAATTAGCAATTGTTTATCTCCAACTTGGGCGGTGAAACTGATTCGGATGAGTATTGAGGGGAATATTAATCGATATGAGTATTGGAGGACATTTCTAGTACTAGTGATTATCAATATAATTTACTTATTTGGAATATCAATTCTTTATAAAGTGATTGATCATCAGGTAAGAATACGTGCAACTTTGGAGGTGAGCTAAATGATACATAGATTTTTTGAGCAATCTTGGCTTTATTACAAAGGACAAAATTCACAATTTCGTTTTGAAGAATTTTTGTTATTAAAAATTTCAGTTCCAATACTTACATTAATTATGTATTGCTTGATGGCATCCTTTGGATTCCAGACAAATCAACTTACTTATTGGGTAGTAGGAAATGCATTTCTTTTATGCACTTCGACTTGTGTATTTACCATCGGGGTTTCATTTAATGGGGAACGGTATTACGGAAGACTACGTTCTTTAATTGTATCTCCTAGCAGCAAACTGATAACAGTTTTACAAAAAGGATTTTTTCCCGGGATAGAATCATTCTTTAGTGTATTTATTGGTTTTATCATTGGAGGGGCAATCTTTCATGTGAGCTTTCATGAGGTAAACATGGTGTTATTGATGATTATCATTATTGTTGCAATGTTTTCGGCAAGCGGTTTTGGTATGATTTTAAGTATGCTTGGTATGGTATCAAGTGAAATGCATTTATTGCTTAATTGTGCTTCCTATGTACTAGCTATTTTATCGGGAGCAAATTTCCCAGTTGTTATGTTACCAAGTGTAATACAACGACTTACAGACATAATCCCATTAACAAGGAGCATAAAAGCGGTTAATTTATTGTTTGAAGGAGGAGATTTATCTAAGATAACTAACTTAGTGATTGGTGAAATTATTCTTGGATTTTTATTTTATATGATAAGTGTAGTGCTACTAAAAATTTCTGAGAAAATAGCGATTAAAAAAGGTACAATAGATATTTTTTAGATGCTCCACTATGAAAGCATTGTTCATGCCATGAATACCCTTGGTGCTCACTGTTTGTATGAAGTGGGATGGAAGAATCATTGAAATATATTCCAAGTAATGCTATAATATGGCAATGTGCAAATGATAAACTATAGAATGTATAACTTGACTCCGGGAACCTATTATATATCCTTAAGTCCTAGCAACCAAAGTCTAAGTAAAGATGCAGCATATATGGTATCATTTATGTCATACTCGGCGCTTGAAGGTATGTATGAATAAAGGATAGAAAAAGTCTTTGAAGTAAGTATAGTCTTTACATTCCATTTGAATTCGAAAGGAGTTTTCTTTTGTATGAAGGAAAGGTTAGCAGAAATTATAAATGGGGAAATAAAAAAAGGAAACATCGCAGGAGCTAACATTAGCATAATCAAAGAAGATAAAGAAATATATTATAATGAATTTGGTTATGCAGACATGGAAAAAAATATACCGATGAAAAGAGATACGATCATCAGGCTATATTCCATGACGAAGCCTGTTACTGCAGCAGGAGCTATGTTATTATTTGAACGCGGAATTATTGATTTGTACGATCCTGTATCAAAATATTTACCATCCTTTGAAACGCAGATGGTAAGTAAAAATAATATGCTCGTACCGGCTGAAAGAAAAGTGACAATACGAGATCTTCTTAATATGACATCTGGGATTGTATACCCAGGAGTAGAAGGCGTAGCTGAAAGACATATGGGGGCGGTTTTTGACACTTACATAGAAAATGCAAAGAACGGTAACTATGGTTCAACCTATGATTTTTGCAATCAAATGGGTTCTTGCCCATTAGCGTTTCAGCCAGGGGAACAATGGCGTTATGGAGCATCTGCAGATGTGCTTGGAGCGGTGATAGAAGTAGCTTCAGGGAAAAGTTTTGGCGAATTTTTAAAAGAGGAATTCTTCGTACCACTTGGTATGCTTGATACGGATTTTTATGTTCCAGAAGATAAACTACATCGATTTGCACAGAATTATATCTTTGATGAAACACGAAATAAATTGATTCCTTACGAGGGTGATAATTTATCATTGATGGATTTTACAAAGAAACCGGGATTTGAATCTGGCGGTGCAGGATTAGTTTCTACGATGAATGATTATTCAAAATTTGCACTTATGTTGTTAAATGAGGGTAGCTATAAAGGAAAGCGGATTTTAGGTAAGAAAACAGTTCGTTTTATGAAAACACCACAATTGACAAATGAGCAGCAAATCACTTATAACTGGGATTCTGTTAGAGGTTATAGCTATGGAAATCTTATGAGAATTTTAACAGATCAAACAAAAGCAGCTACCAACGCTAGCCTTGGTGAGTATGGTTGGGATGGATGGACTGGAAATTATTTCACAATAGATCCAGAAGAAAAAATAATTTTTATGTACTTTATTCAAAGATGCAACTCGGGTACAACAGAAGTTACAAGGAAATTACGAGCAATTACAAATGGACTGATACATTAAAAAAATATAATTATACAATAAAAAGATTTGTGCGAATTGTGTTACTATATAGTATACAATTTGCACAAATCTTTTTATTGTATAAATAATTCTTATTTACTAAAAAAGAGAAATAATTTCAACATTTAGTCGTAATAAAAATGAAAAATTGGCATGAAAATGCTTAATATTAGTATGTTTAAAAATATTCTGAAAAATAATAACTATTCGACATATACTTTATCTATTTCAAAAAGTTGTACTAATTTTTAAAAAATAGATTTTATTTTATTTTTAAATATGATATAATTTTTGAGTATGTAAAAATGTATTACAAGGTAAGGTCTAAGCTTAAGGTTAAGCGAAGTAACTTGCCAGTTGTCCGTAGTTTGAATAATTGGAGAGGAAGTGACGTATTATTGAATGCATTATTTGAGAAATTGAAAGAGGCCTTATTCTCAGTATTACCAATTACATTAATTGTAGTATTGTTGAATTTTACTTTTGTGCCTCTTGACCCAGTAACACTTGGAAGATTCCTTTTGGGAGCTTTGTTTATCGTCATTGGATTGTCGGTGTTGTTAGTCGGTGTTGACATTGGTATAACACCAATCGGTTCTTTGATGGGTTCTGCAATGGTAAAAAGTAAGAGGATTTCTATTATAGCAATTGCAGGCTTATTATTAGGATTTTTTGTTTCAATAGCAGAGCCTGATTTACATATACTTGCTGGTCAAGTAGAATTTGTAACCTCAGGTGTAATCTCAAAGTCTATTATTCTTATTGTTGTATCCCTTGGTATTGCAATTATGTTAGCAATAGGGCTTATACGTATTGTATATAACATACCTTTATACAAGATTCTACTAGCAATCTATGCAGTGATTCTTGGTTTATCCTTTTTTGTGTCCCCAGAATTTTTAGCTATTTCTTTTGACGCTTCTGGTGCAACAACAGGTGCATTAACAGTTCCGTTTATTCTTGCTCTTGCTATGGGTGTTTCTACGTTAAAGAAAGACAGTAAAGCATCTGAAAAGGATAGTTTCGGTTTGGTTGCGATTGCTTCGTCTGGAGCAATATTATCGGTTATGATTATGAGTATTTGGTCAAAAACAGATAAGATTACAGCAAGTTTAGAAAGTGACGTGATCGAAAACACATCATTTTTCCACCCATTTACTGAAGTGGCACCTCAACTAGCCAAGGAAGTTTTTATTGCCTTAATTCCAATTGTATTAGTATTTTTTGTTTTTCAGTTCGTTTCATTTAAGTTAACAAAAAGAGCGTTACATAGAGTTCTAAAAGGTATTATTTACACATTTTTAGGATTGGTAATTTTCTTAATCGGTGTAAATGCTGGATTTATGGATGTAGGAACTATTGTTGGATATCAGCTTGCTTTATATGATAATAAGCTTATAATAATTGTTACGGCGTTTATTTTAGGATTAGTAACTATTTTAGCTGAGCCAGCGGTTTATGTATTAACCAGACAGATTGAAGAAGTTACCAGTGGATATGTTAGAAGAAAAATAGTATTATTTTCCTTATGCATCGGTGTTGGTGTTGCGGTTGCACTTTCAGTCATACGAATTCTAGTACCTGGGATACAGTTATGGCATTATTTATTGCCTGGATATGTTCTTGCTTGTCTTATGACATTAATAACTCCTAAGTTATTCGTAGGTATTGCCTTTGACTCCGGTGGTGTAGCATCTGGACCAATGACAGCAACCTTTATTTTAGCGTTTGCACAAGGTGCAGCAGATTCTATTGAGGGCGCAGATGTTTTAATTGATGGATTTGGAATCATTGCTATGGTAGCATTAACTCCGTTGATTGCATTACAAATTCTAGGATTAATATTCCGAATGAATTCAAAAAAGAAAGGAATTGTTGCAGATGAATGACACAATTGTTAATATAAATTATGACCTTCTCTGTATCATTGTAAATGATGGAGCTGCAGGGCGAGTAATGAAAATCGCGAAGCAAAATGAAATTACTGGTGGCACGATTCTACTGGGGAGAGGGACCATTAAAAATAAATTACTAGAATTTTTAGAGATATCAGATGTAAGAAAAGAAATTGTTATAATTGTTGGCGAACGAGACGTGATTCGTAATGCTGCTAAGATAATTAGTAAGGAACTTGAATTTCATAAACCACGCCATGGTATAGCATTTGTAATTCCAGTTGCAAGCTTATTAGGTGCTAGAGGTTGTACTTACAACAAGATCTTAGAAAGTGAAGGTGTTGAAAAAACAATGTATAATTCTATATTTACGGTAGTAGAAAAAGGAAAAGCAGAAGAAGTGATAGAGGCGGCTCAAAAAGCTGGTTCAAAAGGTGGAACGATTATCAATGCAAGAGGATCAGGGATACACGAAACTCAGAAATTGTTCAATATGGATATAGAACCAGAAAAAGAAGTTGTATTAATTTTATCGGAAAGCAAAACAACGGATTCCATCGTGAATTCTATAAGAGAGTGCCTAAAGATTGAAGAACCTGGAAAAGGTATCTTGTTTGTATTAAATGTTGCAGAAACTCATGGATTGTATTAGAACGAATCGTACTTGAAAACGTTTTTAATGTTGTTACGTAAAGTTTGTAGTCATCAATAAGAAAAAGAACTAGAACATATTAAAATTTTAAAGAAATAAGACCTTATGCTCGCAATGAAAGCGTCATAGGGCCTTTTTTTATTTATAAAATTCCAGTGTCAAAACTACTTTTTCTGATTACATATTCAGTCGTAATATTACTCGATTTCTTGAAGAAATATCCATTAAATTTAAAAAATGTATATATTATGTAAATTAGGGATTTAAAAGGATAATTTTGTGGAAGAATATAATAGTTACTTAGCATTCGTTTCGTATTGTTATGGCTAAAAAAATGTTTATGCAATCAAAAAAATGAATACTAAAAATCGAAGCAAAATTTGGAGGAAGAAATGAAAGAAATTAGAAAAATATTTACTTTTATTCTTATGTCCTCTCTTTTATCTACCCTATTGATTGGATGTTCACGCAGTAGCGGTATGGGAAAGACGACAATTATTCGAGTAGGACATAATCAATCTCAGAATCATCCTATTCATAAAGCATTACTAGCTTTTGAAACATACATTGAAAGTGAACTTGGTGAGAAATATGACGTCCAGGTATATGAAAGCGAATTGCTTGGATCTCAAACAAACATGGTGCAGCTAACGCAGACTGGTGCAATTAATTTTTGCGTAGCGAGTAATTCCATATTAGAAACATTTGATAATGTATTTGAAATATTTAACCTACCCTACTTATTTGCAAG
>CAJJLI010000118.1 GCA_905192625.1 uncultured Clostridium sp.
ATGTTACGGCAATCTTTTCATGCGTGCCTTCGATGGAATCATCCATGGAAATACACATCCACCACCTCACCTGCCCGTTTTATTGCATCCATGACTGCGCTTGCTTTACTCATTGTTTCCTCATATTCAAGTTCCGGTACACTATCAGCTACAATACCAGCACCAGCTTGCACATATACTTTATTGTTTTTTCTAACAGCCGTACGAATTGCAATACAGACATCTAAATTGCCTGACAAATCTAAGTATCCAATCGCTCCACCATAGATTCCTCTAGGAGCTTTCTCAAGCTCTTCAATAATTTCCATTGCACGAAACTTTGGTGCCCCTGATAAAGTACCTGCTGGCAACAAAGCGGCGATTGTATCACACCCATCCTTACCGTCCTTTAAAACTCCTGATACTGCCGAAGTTATATGCATTACTTTTGAAAATCTATGAATTTTTAGATAATCTTCTACGCAAACACTTCCATATACAGAAATCTTTCCAATGTCATTCCTTGCAAGATCAACCAACATATTATGTTCTGCCAGCTCTTTTTTATCGTTTAACAGCTCTTCTTCAAGCTGTTGATCCTCCACCTCATCCTTCCCCCTTTTTCTAGTCCCAGCAATAGGAAACGTACTAAGTTTCCCATCCAAAAGCTTAACCATTGTTTCTGGTGATGTTCCAGCAATTTGTATATCTTCACACTGTATAAAGTACATATACGGAGATGGGTTTGTAGTCCTTAACACTCGGTAAGCATTTAATAAGCTACTTGTGTAATTCGCTTCAAATCTTCTTGAAATAACGCCCTGAAAAATATCTCCCTCTCGTATGTAGTTTTTCGTTTTTTCTACCATATTGCAATACTCCTCTTTGGTTGTATTACAATAAAATTCTACCTGCTCCTTGACCTGCTGTTTTTTTAATGTCATCTTCTCTTGAATAAAATGACTAAGCTTTTCAATTTCTAGAAGTGCTGCTTGATAACCTTGCTCTCCTTCCTCTGTTTTAAAATTAGCAATTATGTTTATTTTCTGTTTTAAATGATCATACGCAATCACCTTGTCAAAAAGCATCAAGTGATAATCATTAAACTCGCTCTCAGAAAGTTTTAGTTTCGGTTCCACATACCGAATCATCTCATAGGAAAAATATCCGACGAAACCTCCTGCAAATGAAGGTAGCCCTTTGATTTTAGGTGCTTTGTATGCATTTAATAACTCTTTTAATGCTTCCATTGGATCTTTTCTTTCTGTCTTCTCTATTGCTCCACTTTTTATCGTTACTTCACCTTTTTTTGCACTCACATGGAGTAAGGGCTGCATTCCTAAAAAAGAATACCTACCCCAACGTTCACCGCCTTCAACACTCTCAAGCAAATAGTAGTTTTTATCTATTTGCGCTAATTTTCGTAGTAATGTAATTGGTGTGATTTCATCGGCATAAATTTCCTTACATACTGGGATATAATGATACTCCTTAAAAAATTCACTCGCTTGTTCATAACTTGGAATTACCATACTCTATTCTCCTTTTCTACGATTTTAAAAGTTAATAATGAATGTTGTATACGAAGTGGCTACGAACCCTCCTTTCTATATGCTTTGGTTTCTATAACGATTCTGGTAAATATACATCGAAACATCTAGATTCTTACCCATGTATATCTTAGTCGATTACGAAGTTAGAAATAAAAAAAAGCCTCTGCCCCTTAAAGGGACAAAAGCTTATAACTTCTGCGATACCACCCAAATTGATGCCAATTGACATCCACTCTTTTTGTATACAAACATATACACCCCGCTGATAACGGTCAGGGTCCCCGTTGACGTCTACTCCCAAATGGTTTCAAGTCACCCTCACAAGTCCATTCGATAAATTCTGCGGATAAGCTATCCTGTCTTACCGTATCACACCTACCACGGCTCTCTGTAAAGACTTCCTTTATTTACTACTCTTGTTCATCGGTTTTTTGGCACTATTAATTTTTGTAAAGTATAAACGAATTGGTATTTAATGTCAATATCTTTTTTTAATTAATTTATTGACTTTTTTTATGCTTCCAATTTTGTGTATTGGTTCTACACCACTTTCTATGCTTTAAAACCGCGATTCTGATCATAAGTACTTAAAAAAGATTCATTTAAAATACCTTTGCCATACGTTAACCCTGCATAAACTTGATGCGTATTTTCCATAACAGGTCCACTTATATCCTGCTTACTAACCTCTTCAAATGCTACTTTTAGTTTTTCAATTACAGAAACCACAGAGATTAACAAGGATGGATCCTTTTTCATCTGGGCAGCAATTAACATTTTATTTGCATAAGAATATAAACTTAACAGCTCATGGGATAATGAAATTTTGTAATCCAGTGTCGCCATTAACTCATTCACACATTTTGATGCATGCTTAAGTTCATGCACAAATAAATTCAAATCTTCCTCACCATAATATCGATTTGCTTCTTTTATATCGGACAAGATAAGGTCATATAAAATAACAACTAGTTCCGTTTTTGATGCTTGTGTTACACGGAGTGTAAACTCCTGTATTTTATCTCTTTCCATATTTTACACCTTTAAATTAGCCTTGAAGTAATGTAAGAATCATTTGTGGTCTTTGGTTCGCTTGTGCAAGCATTGAAGTACCAGCTTGTGCTAATACATTTTGTTGTGTGTATGTAGCCATCTCTTCTGCCATATCCACATCTTCAATTCGAGACAAAGCTTCCGTAATATTTTCAGATGAAACATCCAAATTCGCAATCGCGTGATCCAAACGGTTTTGGTAAGCACCTAGTTTGGCACGAATGGCTGTTACTTGATTTACTGCATTATCCAGTATCGTTATGGCTTCTTGTGCTCCTTTTTCTGTGTTTACGTTAACCGCATCCGTTCCAAGTGTTACGGTATTTACACATGGGATTTTAACAGACATTGTCTGACCTTCATTTGCACCAATTTGTAAGTCCATTGGTCCTGCATCTAATACCGTGATTGAAACATCGTGGTTGGCTCCTGGGGTTATTGTTCCTTCTAAACCATTCGCTGTAGTATCTGTAAATACCGTCTGAGCTGCTCCTGGCGTAGCCTTAAATTTAACTTCAAAATCATTATTGTCAGTTACCGTTAAGATATTACCCTTTGCACTAATCGTAGCAGTTTGTGAGAATCCGTCTCCAAGGGTTGCCTTTGCATCAACACCACTTGCTTTTACTCCTCCATTATCCAAACCAAACAATGCACTTAAATTTTGATTATCACAGTTAATCTCTATTGTTTGACTAGAACCATAGGCATTAGAAACAAACACTAAATCCCCATTACCTAGACCAACTTGTTTATAATCTGCATTCTCTGGGTCGCTTCCTACGGCACCCTTTTGACCAGCAAACACCTTAATATTCATGGCATCACCCGCAGTTCGAAGTTTTTCATATACCTCTGCTAAAGTATCACCAACTTCGACGCTTACTTCCATACCATTGACATTTATTGTACCATTTTCACCATCTTTAATTTCATAATTTGGATCAGCGAATTTAAATCCACTTACAACTGCCTGTCTAGCATCCTGAATAATCGTCAAACTCATATCCGATGCAGTAACCGTATCAGAGAGTGAAATTAACTGTACTTTATTGCTACTGGAATAGGATTGATTGTCCACACTACCATCCAATAAAGTTTTTGTATTAAACTCCGTCGAAGTAGAAATACGATTAATTTCTTTGTTTAGTTGATCAATTTCTGCTTGAATTGCTGCACGATCCTCTGCTGTATTGGTCCCATTGGATGCTTGAACTGCAAGTTCTCTTGCTCTTTGAAGCATTGCATTTACTTCATTCAATGCGCCTTCCGCTGTTTGAATCAAAGAGATTCCATCGGAGCCGTTTCTTGAGGCTTGATCTAGCCCATCGATTTGTGTTCTCATTTTTTTAGAAATCGCCATTCCTGCTGCATCATCTGCTGCTCTATTAATACGATATCCTGAGGATAACCTCTCTAAACTTCTATCCAATGCTGAATTTGTACGAAATAATTGATTGTTTGCTTTAATCGCTGACATATTATGATTGATTCTCATAGTTTCACCGAATCCTTTCTTTGCATTTATCTATGCTTTACTTTTTTATATGCTATCCTTTTTACTTAGCCAGTTTTGTATGTGAGAAACAACTGTTTTTGCTGCTCTATATAAATCATCAGTCGTCGCATCACTGCTTTGTTGTGATGTTTCACTCACATTAAAATCCTCAGCCTTATATATACTACCATTCTTAAAGATGAACTTACTATTCTCCGTCGGCTTTATAGCATAATATAATTCCTCTACCGTAAGTCCCATATCTATAAAATGAGAGTTTAATTCACTTTCTTGATTTTTTAACTGGTTTAAAACCGTTTTATTTTCTGCTGTCATAAAACATTTTAACTGCTTGTTGTGTATTGATAATTCTGCCTGGATGGTGCCATTGGTTTTATCTGGTATTTTTATACTGACCTGACCTTTATTGGTGCTTTCATGGACAACGGTTAAATTCATGGCAATCACACCATCGTTTGTTTCCATTGGTATATTAAAATACTCTCTTTTGCTCAGATTTATAGTAAGGGGTAGGGTAGAACGAATCCCATTCACCAATTGTAAATCTTCCATATCCAGATTGTCTTGTGTTAATGCTTGTCCTAACAAGCTTTTTGTCTGATTCTCAAATGTATCATATAACGATGTAAGTTTGTCTGGTTTATCCATGGAATCAATGTAAACATTGTTAGTATTCCCACCAGCAAAGAGTTCTTCTGTTATCATCTCTGGATTAAAGTTTGGATTTTTCTTAGCAATGCTCTTCATCAGTGCATCGACGTTTTGATATAAACTTGCAGCATTCTCACCCATTTCCTTTGCAGCAAATAAATTATTTATAGTCGCTGGAATATCATATTCTTTTAAGAACTGCTGCTCTAGTTCTGTACTCTTACTTAACATTTGAATCTGTTCCATACGATTTTTTATCACAGGGTCTTTATAGGTATCCGTATTCACTTGATCAAACTGTTCTTTTATGCGCTCTAAACTTGTATCTACAAACCCATCTCCAAATACCGCAATAGAATCCCCTACTTTGTCTGGGGTAATATCTTTTCGTATGTGGCTCACTATATTACTTTGATATAAAGTCTCATCATTTTTCAAAACACCATCTCTATCAAAACTCTCAAATGCAGAATTAATCTGATCGTGAATGGACTCTCCATTTTTATTAATGGAAGCTAATGTACCAAACGTCTCATCAATGCTTGCATCGATAAAACCTGTGTTTTTCGTTCGAATTGCTGTTAAAAGATTGTTTAACGTAATCTCTGCTCCTGCTTTAACTAGTGCTCCAATGGCTGCTCCATCGGACTTATCTACTTGATGCAAAAGACGATATATCCCAATATAGGATTTCCGCTCATCCATTGTTAGTTCTTTTTTATCTTCCAATCGTACTAAATATTCACTAAAACTTTCTTCCTCTGATTGTCCATCCCGGTCAATAATCGACTTTGCCAATTCATTGACTTCATCAAGTGGTAACTGCAAAGGATTGATTCCTTCTTTAATTAGTGTAGCTGTTACAGGTGGTGTTAGGTTCTTAAACAAATCGTTTACTTTCCCATCATAAGCTTTCATCGCACGGATAGTTTCATTTGTTATTTCCATACTATTATATCCTAATATTCGGACCGCCCTTTGGTTTGCCTTTGTAGTATCAAGGCCAAGATCGTTTAGTATTTCATCTACATGATGAAACGCTTTTGCAATGGAATCACCCAAATCAGATCTAGGTTTTGTCATAAGAGCTTCATAGGATTCTCCTGCATTTTGATACTTCTCCTTATATAAACCACCTACGTCGGATAAACTTTGGATTGTTTGTATCGTTCTTGTTTCAAAAGTTTTACCTAGTATAAGACTTGGCGCTTCTTGCAATCCCTGTAAACTTTCTGCCGTCTGTTTTAATAAGGATAGATGCTCATTACTTGCACCCACTTCCTTTAGTAAGTTGCTATAATATTCATTTTCCATTGTCTTTAATTGCTCAACCACTCTAGATAGACCTTCTGTTTCAACGGATATACCTTTTAAAAGCATCTTATTGCAAGCTTCCGTAGTTAGTTTTAATCGTATCTCCTCTAGCTGACGTTTCGCAGTTATGTACGTTACTGAATCCTTCGTTTCATTTAAATCAATCGATGTTACATCAGAGTATTCTACTTCCGCTTCTTTCAGCTCCTGAATACTGATCTCGTCCAGATGATTTTCCCTCTCGGTTCCAAGACTTTGTTCTATATTTTGCCGTTTATAGCATGCGTATAATAAACCATCCTCGGTAATGTTTTGAACCTTGTTTACAATGTTCTCTGCACGTTTACTATTTTCCTCGTAAATGAAAACATTCCCTATCTCGTTTCCGTTTCGTATTTTCAAAGCTTCAAATTGAAGTGCTAATTCTACATAGTCACCTTCTTTTATTTCATCCAGAAACTTTTTGTACTTAATATTCTCACCGGTAATCGGTAACTCTCTGTCCATTAACCATCTCGCCGTAGCT
>CAJJLI010000119.1 GCA_905192625.1 uncultured Clostridium sp.
GTCTTTGGTATTAATGGAGCCAATCATAATACTATCCGTATTTCTAGCTCCTCCTATTTCTTCCACACCAAAAATCAAATAATTTTTAACATGTTTTTCTTTTCTTACATTCGTAATGCTTCCTGAAATTAACCCCTCTTGTTCCTCACTGGCAACTAAAAGTAAATTGCTTATGATATCTTCAAACGTGATCGTAGCAAAACTTTCTACGCTCTCACCTTCATTCATAAAAGTGATAAGAATTCGGCTTGCTACATCGTATACGACTCTACGTCCACTTTTAGTGCCAGCAAAAAAACCTACGATTAACATAAAGGATGTCATTGTAATACCAAATATTTTTAATAACTTATATGGTAATTTACTCTTTGGAGTTCCTTTTCTTTTCGGAACTCCAATCGGTTCAGAGATGATTGTTGCTACAGACTCGTCGCAATATTCTTCCGCCACTTGTTTCTTTAATAAATCACTGATATCAAAAAAATCATCCATCTCATCGGTAAAGAAGTTTAAATCCTTGTCATCTTCTTCTGTAAAGGTGCCCTTCTTTTCTTCATCCAATCCATCCATTCTGAAACCCTCTTCTACTCTTCTTCCATTGCTGGGGTAAGTTCACCCTCGATGTGTGACCATATTTCTTCTAGTCCTTGTTTAGAACTAGCTGAAAATGGTATGATTACAGTTTCCTTTTTTGCACCTAATCCTTCACGTAAAATTTTTATTTGTTTGTCTTTTTGACTTCGATTGATTTTATCCAATTTCGTTGCAATTATAATTGGTTCAAAACCATTATAAACAATCCATTCATACATTACTTTATCATTCGCAGAAGGTTCATGGCGAATATCCACAAGCAAGAAAATTCTCTTTAATTGTTGTGAAGATTGTAGGTAACGTTCAATCATTTTACCCCATTTTGCTTTTATTTCTTGAGATACTTTTGCATATCCATAACCAGGAAGATCGACAAAATATAGTACTTCATTAATGTTATAAAAATTAATTGTCTGAGTTTTACCGGGTTGTGATGATGTTCTCGCGTAAGATTTACGATTCATCAAAGCGTTAATCAAAGATGATTTTCCTACGTTTGATTTCCCAGTAAATGCAAACTCTGGCTTATCGTTTTGTGGCAATGTACTTGTAATACCACATACTGTTTCTAAATTTACTTTATTGACGTTCATTCTTTACCTCCATGCCCTAGCCAAAACGGAATTTCAAACCGTTTTACTCTAAGCTTATAAGCTATTTCGTTTAATTCTAAGTTAGGCAAAAGCATATTTTAATACTTCTGTCATTGTTTTTACTGGAATAATCGTAATTCCATCTTTAATCTCGTTTTCAATCTCATCAATATCCTTTTGATTTTGATATGGTATTAGAACAAGTTTAATTCCTGCCATTTTAGCCGCTAATAATTTTTCTTTTAATCCACCGATTGGAAGAACACGTCCTCTTAGTGTAATTTCACCAGTCATAGCAATATCATGTCGTACCTTACGTTTTGTAATTGCAGAAATCATTGCAGTTGCCATCGTTATACCTGCAGATGGGCCATCTTTTGGCACTGCCCCTTGAGGAATATGAATATGAATATCATGCTTTTTAAAATAATCTTCTGGAATCTCATACTCTTCACTAATAGAACGTATAAAACTAATTCCAGCCCTAGCAGACTCCTTCATTACATCTCCAAGCTGTCCAGTCAATTCAAAGCTGCCACGACCACTTAGCGTATTTACTTCAATCTGTAAAGTATCGCCACCTACGCTTGTCCAAGCCAAGCCTCGCACAATACCAATTTCATCTGTATCGTTAGCTTTTTCAAAATTATATTTTTCTTTCCCCAAATAATACTCAATATTTTTATCGCTTACCTTATATTTTGTATCTTCTTTTTCAAGGATATCTTTTGCAACTTTTCTACAGACATCGCCGATTCTTCTCTCTAAATTACGAACACCGGCTTCTCTTGTGTAACTAAGAACAATCTTTTCTAATGCACTCTTTGAAATACTAATCTGATCTTTTGTAAGACCATGCTTTGCTATCTGCTTCTTTACCAGATAATCTTTTGCGATATGCAATTTTTCATTCGCAGTATAAGAATTCACCTCAATGATTTCCATACGATCTAAAAGTGGTCTTGGTATTGTTTGTAGTGAATTTGCCGTAGCAACAAAAAATACGTTGGAAAGATCGATTGGCAATTCTACATAACGATCTACAAACTTACTATTTTGTTCTCCATCCAACACTTCTAATAGAGAAGATGCAATGTCACCTTTAAAATCAGAACCTACTTTATCAATTTCATCCAGTAACATCAATGGATTTTTAACATTCGCACTTATTAAGCCCTTTGCAATTCTCCCAGGAAGTGCTCCTACATAAGTTCTTCTGTGTCCACGTATTTCTGCCTCATCTCTAGCTCCACCAAGGCTAATTCTAACATATTCTTTTTGTAAGGCTTTTGCTAAGGATCTTGCAATGGATGTCTTACCTGTTCCTGGTGGTCCAACCAAGCAAAGAATTGGGCTATCTGCATCTTGCTTTAATTGCTTCACTGCTAGAAATTCTAAAATTCTCTCTTTTACTTTATCAAGTCCATAATGCTCGTTATCTAAAATCTTTCTAGCTTGTTTTATATCATTTCTATCTTTGCTTGTTTTATCCCATGGCAAGGATAACAAAGTTTCAATATATGTTCTTGACACTGCACTTTCGGATGGACTATTCGCAATATTTTTATAACGCTCAATTTCTTTATAAATAGACGATTTGATTTCTTCAGAAGCATGAAGTTTCTTAGCTTTTCTCATAAACTCTTCAGCATCAGTTATGAAATTACTTTCTCCAAGTTCTTCACGAATCACTTTTAATTGCTCTCGCAATATGTAGTCTTTCTGATTCTTATCTACTTTATCCTTAACTTTTGCTTGAAGTTCCTTACGTATTCGAATGATTTCGATCTCATTCGTTAAAATTACAAGCAATCGTTCATAACGTTTTATAAAATTTGTTGCAGCTAAAATCTCTTGTTTCTCTTCTAAAGACATTGGTATATGAATGGATAGTTGCTCAACTAATTTCTTAATCTCTGTTATGGATTGTATTTGTTTCACAATCTCTCCGTTCAAACTCTGATTTTCTTTTAAATATACCTCCAAAATGTCCTTTAGACTACGAATCATAGCTTCTTGTTCATTTTCATATAATACATCGTCATATTCTTTGCATGGTGTTATAACGCCCTTTAAATATGGTTCTGATGAAGCAATCTCATTTAAAATGGCAGTTTCTTCACCTACGACTAAAACACGAATCACATTCCCAGGAAGTTTTATCAACTGTTTAATTAAAGCGATTGTCCCTACTTCAAATAAATGTTCTCTCGTCGGTTCTTCAATACTAGCATCCTTTTGAGCCACTAAAAAAACCTGCTCTCCGGACATCATAGCTTCTTCAACAGCTTTTACACTAAACTTTCTATTTATATCAAAATGAATCAACATTCCAGGCATTACCGCCATATTTTTTAACGCTACGACGGGCATTTGTCTCGTATATTCACTCACTTAATTTCCTCCATTCCGTACCTAGTTGCATAAATAAACATATGAATAAAAAGGAACAAATGTTTCCCCTATGAAACACCCGCGCTAACGCGCTGTCACGAAGTGATTAACTCCCAACGCGTCATGCGCATGTACTAAGTTCCTGCTTTCTAGAGAAGTCTTGTTTATTTACAGGGAAGCTTTGTTTATTTATAGGGAATTGCTTTGCAATTTACTATAAATGAACAAAGAATCTACAAAGCACCTTCTCCGTGCCTGAGCGGTTTGCGTAGCTCCTATAATTTAAAAAATCTGTCAGCTTCAACTTCAGTTTCCGCTGACAGACATACTAGGCAATTTCGTTATTGCTTTTTTTCATTGTCCTTTTTTGTGCCGGTTTTCTTTGACCACCATCATCAGAACAAATAAGTTTTGGTTCTGCCGTGCCCTGTGCAGCTTCTTTTGTAATTATGCACTTTAGAACACTTGTGTCCGTTGGAACTTTATACATGGTATCCATCATTACAGATTCCATAATTGCTCTAAGTCCTCTTGCGCCGGTTTTACGCTCGTAAGAACGTTTTGCTATTTCAAATAAGGCATCTTCCTCAAACTCTAGTTCAACACCATCTAATTCAAATAGCTTCTTATATTGTTTAATAATTGCATTTCTTGGTTCTGTTAAAATTCGAACTAAGGCTTTCTCATCCAATAAATCAAGTGCAACATTCACTGGTACACGACCAACGAATTCTGGTATCATACCATACTTAATCAAATCCTGTGGAAGCACTTGTCTAAATAAATCGCCGATATTAACCTTTTGACCAACTGTAATATCTGAATTAAACCCAATTACTTTTTGGCCTGTTCTAGCCTCAACTATTTTATCCAAACCATCAAACGCACCACCACATATGAATAGGATGTTTGTTGTATCGATTTGAATAAATTCTTGATGTGGATGTTTTCTACCACCTTGAGGAGGTACACTCGCAACGGATCCTTCAAGGATTTTAAGTAAAGCCTGTTGCACACCTTCACCAGAAACATCTCGAGTAATCGATGTATTTTCAGATTTTCTTGTTATCTTATCTATTTCATCAATATAGATAATACCATATTGAGCTCTCTCAACATCATAATCTGCTGCCTGAATAATTTTTAATAAAATATTCTCAACATCTTCACCAACATAACCTGCTTCCGTAAGCGCTGTTGCATCCGCAATTGCAAAAGGTACATTTAGTATTTTTGCTAGTGTTTGTGCTACGTATGTCTTACCAGAACCAGTTGGTCCAATCATTAAAATATTACTCTTTTGAAGTTCAACATCTAGATCTTTCTCAGATAGTACACGTTTGTAATGATTGTAAACAGAAACAGCGAGTACTTTTTTAGCATCATCCTGACCTATTACGTACTGATCTAAAAATTCCTTAATCTCAGCTGGTTTTAATAAATTAATTCCGCTATTGTTTTCTACAATATCGTCATCGTCAAACTCTTCTTCAACAATCTCATAGCATAATTCAATACACTCATCGCAAATGTAGACATCATTCGGTCCAGCTAAAAGCTTACGTACTTGCTCTTGAGACTTACCACAGAAAGAACAACGCAATTGCTTTCTTTCATCTGTTCTATTTGCCAATAAATTCACCTCACTTTATCAATTGTCTTCGTAATCCGATATTTATTTGCTTGTGATTACACTATCAATAATACCATATTGAAGTGCTTCTTCTGCTGACATATAATGATCTCTCTCTGTATCCACTTCGATAATATCGATTGGTTTACCTGTATTTTCAGCTAAGATACGATTCAACTTTTTCTTTGTCTTTAAAATATTTTCAGCTACAATCTGGATATCTGTTGCCTGACCTCTTGCACCACCAGATGGCTGATGAATCATTACTTCTGCATTTGGAAGAGCATATCTTTTTCCTTTAGCACCACCAGCTAATAAAAAGGCACCCATACTAGCAGCCATACCAATGCAAGTTGTTGAAACATCACACTTAATATAGTTCATAGTATCATAAATTGCCATACCAGCAGTTACAGAACCACCTGGGCTATTAATATAAAGGTTAATATCTTTATTTGGATCTTCTGCCTCAAGGAATAACAATTGAGCAACAATTACACTTGCACTAACATCTGTTACTTCTTCACCAAGGAATATAATTCTATCCTTTAATAATCTAGAGTAGATATCGTAAGATCTCTCGCCTCTACTTGTTTGTTCAATTACATATGGAACTAAACTCATACCTTATCCCTCACCTTTCTAAATAAATATAAGGCCTAACATTGTATGTTATTCCCAATCAATTATTGCACAATAGGCTGTTGCTTAGCAACAGCCCAATGAAATTAAACTTCTTTTGCTTCACTAGCAACAAGATCAATTGCTTTTTGAACTGCAATATCCATAGACATTGCTTCTTTTTCTTTCTCTCCGATTAAGTCTTTTAACTTATCTACTTCCATCTGGTAAGCAGCTGCCATATCTGCGAATTGTTTTTCAACTTCTTCTTCAGATGCAGTAATGTTTTCAGCCTTAACTACAGCCTCTAATACTAATCTACTTTGAATTCTCTTTAATGCCTGTGGTTCAAGATTTTCTAAAAATGCATTTGCATTCATTCCTGTAAACTGGAAGTATTGCTCTAAGGATAATCCTTGCATTTGTAATCTTTGAGCGAACTCTTCTGCCATCTGACGTTTTTGAGTAGCAACCATAGCATCTGGAATATCCATTGTTGCAGTTTCAATTAACTTATCAACAACAGCATCTTCTTTTGCAGTCTTAGCAGCTTTTTCTTTTCTCTCTAAAACTGATTTTTTAATATCTTCTTTGTATTCAGCAAGTGTATCAAATTCAGATACGTCTTGTGCGAAATCATCATCAAGTGCTGGTAATTCTTTTTCTTTAATCTCTTTGATTTTTACTTTAAATAAAGCAGGCTTTCCAGCTAAGCTCTGTACTTGGTATTCTTCTGGGAAAGTAAC
>CAJJLI010000120.1 GCA_905192625.1 uncultured Clostridium sp.
TATAGAATTATCTTCACATCTAATCTTTCTTATGATATAGAATTATCTTCACATCGCAACATACGGTATCCTACTCCAACATGTGTTTGTATATACTTTGGCGATGAAGTATCCTCCTCAATTTTTTTACGTAAGGTGGCCATAAAAACACGCAGTGAGGGAATATCGCTATCAAGGCTTGTTCCCCATACTTCCTTTAAAATATATTTATGTGTTAGAACCTTTCCTATATTTCTTGCCAACAAACAGATCAATTTATATTCAATTGGCGTTAAGTGCATCTCTACCTCATCAATAAAAACACAGCCTGACACATAATCAATTTTTAATCCACCATTTACGAATACCGAGTTTTCTTCACTAGCAATCCCATTATTATAATGAATTCTTCTTAACGTAACACGAAGCCTAGCAAGTAGTTCTTGCACACTAAATGGCTTTGTCAAATAATCATCAGCACCAGCGTCAAGTGCGTCTATTTTATCACGATCCTCACTTCTTGCACTAATTACTATGATCGGTATGTTTGACCATGAACGGATCTTTTTAATTATTTCAACGCCGTCCATGTCTGGTAGTCCCAGATCCAATAAAATAATATCAGGATGCTGAGATACTGCCTCTAAAATAGCTTGTCTACCATTCACAGCGGTATGAAATTTATAGTCTTGAGTTTCTAATGTTGTTGTAATCAAGTTCTTAATTGCATGATCATCTTCTACAACAAGTATTACTGGCTTATTCATGTAAAATAACCTCCTCTGCCTGCAATGTAAAACGGAAAATAGCTCCACTCGGTGTATTATCTTTTACTGAAATCGTTCCTCCGTGGGCGACGATAATAGATTTACAAAGTGCAAGGCCAAGGCCGAGCCCCCTTCTACTATCACCAATTCCATCATTTGCAGTATAGAACATTTCAAAAAGATTACCTTTGGCTTCATCACTTATTCCATTCCCATTATCCGCTATTTCAACGGTAACGATGCTATTTTGTTTTTTTACTGATACAACAATCGTAGAGCCTGCCGGAGTATATTTAATTGCGTTATCAACGATGTTAATAATTACTTGAATTATTAACCGAGCATCCATTCTAGCCATAATAAAGTCGTCCACGGGCTCTACTTTAATCGTATGTTCCTCACGTCTGCGATTGACATGTCGTAATGCTTCTGACACTACCTCTGACATTAGTTCTGCTTCCATATGCAAATTCATCGTACCATCTTCAATACGCGTAACAGAAAGCAAGTTCTCTACTAAATTTATTAACCACATAGAATCATCATAAATATCTAAATATAATTTATTCTTCTTTGCATCATTTAAACTATCAGAATTACTTAATAGTACACTTGCATTCCCAGAAATTGAAGTTAAGGGTGTTCTTAAGTCATGAGAAATTGACCTTAATAGATTTGCCCTTAGTTGCTCCTGCTGCGCACGTATTGCTTCTGCCTCTCTTGTTTTTCGCAAGTGATCCATCTCAAGAGAGATTGCACATTCCCCCAACATAGAAATCAATAAACTATTTTCAAAGGGATCTAGTACATCCCCTTCCATAACAATCCCTACAACTGCATAAACGCCCCAGTTTCCCCTAACTGCTAAATAAAGGCACTTTGCACCATGAAGTGTGTTTGTCGTTGCACCTGCATGTTTATTATTCTTAAATACCCACTCTGCCACTGTCCGTTCATTCTCTCCTGTATAAACGGAGTCATCCTCTATTAAATAATTTTTATGAAATACTTGCGGCGTTGATAGGATGTCATTGTCTACAGTATAAAATACTACCGTTTTATCCAGTAGTTTAATCAATTGTTTTGCAGTCTCACGTATGATACTGCTTCGATCTTCTGCCTTTTGCAACATTTGATTTGTTTCTAGTAATATTTCCGTTCGATATGCCATATGAACCGCTCGTTTCGCATGTACTTTTATTTTCATCGTCAAGGTTCCAGTAATAAAGGCAGCTAAAAACATTATCACAAACGTCACTGGATAACCTGTATCATACGCAGATAAGGTAAACCTTGGCTCTGTGAAGAAAAAGTTAAATACTAACACACTTAAAACAGAAGCCACTAGACTATACACCTTATTGGTTGTGGTAATGGACGTTAATAATACACCGAGTAAATACAAGGTTATTATATTTACTTCACTAAATCCAACCTTATAAAACAGCATACCAATTCCAGTAAAAAATGCTAAAATTGATAAAGATTTTAGGAATTCAATCCAGGAGAAGTTATAGGTAAAATTCCTTTTTTTCAATAGCGCTTTATATGGTGTACTTACCTTATCTGGAATAATATAAATATCTAAATTAGGTGCAAGCGCTGTTAAACGTTCTGCAAATGATGTCCGTGAGAAAAAATATCTTTTTTTTGTATTTGTTCTACCAATTACAACTTTCGATACCCCGGATATTCTAGCAAATTCAGCAATCTGAAACGCAACATCGTCTCCATACACCGTTGCAACTTTTGCGCCCAATTGCTCTGCAAGTTTTATATTACTACGCAAACGCTGTTTGCTTTCCTCAGACATCTGCTCTAACTCAGGAGTTTCTACGTATAGGGCGGTAAATGTACCTTTAAAGGCATTTGCCATACGCGCTGCTGTACGAATTACCTTTGCATTAGAAGGCGAAGGAGAAATGCAATTTAAAATATGCTCTTCTGTATAATAATCCGTTTTTAAAGAAGCCTGTTTTGCCTTTTCCGCCCTTCGATTTACACGATCTGCAGTTCTTCGTAACGCTATCTCACGCAAAGCAATTAAATTTTCTAAACTAAAAAATTGATCCAATGCTTCTTGAGATTGCTCACTTTTATATATCTTGCCTTCATTTAATCGGAGTATTAATTCCTCTGGCTCAATATCGATAAGTTCCACTTGCTCCGCATCATCAAATACAAAGTCCGGAATTCGTTCACGTACTACAACTCCTGTAATAGAAGCAACAATATCATTTAAACTTTCTAAATGTTGCACATTCACCGTTGTATAAACATCTATTCCAGCTTTTAATAGTTCTTGAATGTCTTGATAGCGTTTTAAATGACGACAATCCTCTCCATTTGTATGGGCTAATTCATCCACTAATATAATGTTAGGCTTGCGTTTCATTGCCTCATCTAAATTGAACTCCTTTAGAATAATTCCTCTGTGTTCCATTTTAATTGTTGGTAATAACTCTAAACCATCTAATAGCTTTATTGTATCTTCCCTTGTATGGGGCTCAACGTAACCAACCACAACATCCAACCCTGAATTTTTAGCAATATGAGCGGCCTGAAGCATAGCATAAGTTTTTCCAACGCCTGCAGCATAACCAAAAAAAATCTTTAGGCGTCCATATTTTTGTTCTGTATCCTCTTCCATTCTTTTTAAAAACATCTCTGGCTTTGGTCTTGTTCGCTGCATCTTAAACTCCCCTTATGCTAATATTTCACTTATTTTAACTTGATTCTTTGTAATTACAATCAATATGCAAGCTTTACTTTCTTTATTCTTACCTATATTATAGAATAAATTATTGTCATGTCAAACTTACTTCGCTATCTGTTCCTATTATAAGTACAATATACCACCTAACATCTTATAAATACAATATATCATCTAACATCAGATTTACTTTTAAACATTCACAAGTTCCCCCTATCATCAAATTACTTTTAAACATTCACAAGTTCCTCACAAAATACCAATAAATTTACTAGTGCGCTTTTATCTATCTATTTTTGAGCTTCATCATCAGTCATTTAATTATTTCGTGGACAGTCTCATAAGGTTAAAGCGACATTAGGGACTTTAATACAATACTTTACAACAATTTGATGCTTTGGAGCAAATTTTTATTGCTTAACATTCATTATAAAATTTTAATGGCAAACCATGTATCATTGTGCTATAATATCATAGATTTTGTCAAAATAAAGCCAGGATATGCTTATGGTATAGAGGCAACTGAGCTGTTTATGGAAAGGAAAATTATGAGTCAAAACATAGAAACATCAAAGAAAAATGATTCGGAATATTCACTATCAGCAGTACCGAATCAAATGAAAGTACAGGGTTTATTGTCAGTAATGGTTGTATTAGTCGGATTTACCTTCTTTACACCTAGTATGACTGCTGGAGGAACTCTTGGTGTTGGAATGAATGGAAGGGACTTTCTTCTATCCATGCTAATTGGTAACGCTTTTCTAGGTATTTATTGTGGAATACTTAGTTATATAGGTCAAAAAACAGGTATGACACTAGATCTTTTAGCTAGGCGTTCTTTTGGTAGCTTAGGATCTTACCTTCCATCCGCATTAATTAGTATTACACAAATAGGATGGTTTGGCGTTGGCGTAGCTATGTTTGCTATTCCCGTAGCTAAACTCACTAATATTCCTATATGGATTCTAATCTTTATTACAGGTGCTGTCATGATTAGTACCGCTTTTATGGGTATGAAAGCTTTAGCCGTTCTTGGATCTATAGCTGTACCATTAATTGCAATTCTTGGAGTTTACTCTGTTCAATGGGGAGTGCATGAGGTTGGCGGTATCGCTAATGTATTTTCCGAAAATCCTGCAAATCCTTTAACATTAACAACTGGTATTGCAATTGTTGCCGGTTCCTTCATTTCTGGTGGTACAGCCACACCAAACTTCACTCGCTTTGCTAAGTCACCGAAACATGCAGTAATTGCAACCGTTGTAGCTTTTTTTGCAGGAAACTCAGTAATGATGATATTTGGTGCCGTTGGAGGTGCTGTAACTGGAGTTCCAGATATTTTTGATATATTAATTTTACAAGGTTTAGCATTACCAGCTGTTATAACACTTGGTTTAAACATATGGACAACAAACAATAACGCACTTTATACTGCTGGTCTAGGTGCATCTAACATTACGAAAATATCTATGAAACCTATGGTATTGGCAGGTGGTATTATTGGTACGTTATTAGCTCAATGGCTTTATAATAACTTCGTTGGTTTCTTAAACATTCTTAGTGGTATGATTCCTCCAGTAGGAGCCGTAGTAATCGCTCACTATTATTTGCATAAGGATGAATACGATTACGGTAAAGAAGAAAAATCTAAATTTAATATTGGCGCAGTACTAGCAGTTGTTGCTGGTTCCCTCGTTGGTATGTTTGTTACATGGGGCATTAAACCAATTAATTCATTGGTTGTTGCATTGGTAATCTTTATTATAAGTGATAGAATTATAACTAAGAAAGGATTAAGTAAATAACATGTTAATTAAAAATGTATACATTGAAAATTCAAATGAACTAACAGATATAAGAATTGAAAACGGTAAATTCCAAAAAATAGCTTCTAACTTAGCACCTATTCCTGGAGAAGAAGTAGTGGAAGGTAACGAATGTCTTGTATTACCACCTTTTATTGAAAGCCATGTTCATTTAGATACTTGCCTAACCGCTGGTGATCCAGTATGGAATATGTCAGGTACTTTATTTGAAGGTATTGAGTGTTGGTCAAAACGTAAAGATAAATTAACAAAACAAGACGTAAAAGATCGTGCCAAAAGAGCGATTGGAATGCAAGTGTCAAACGGTATACAACATGTACGTACTCATGTAGATGTTACAGACCCTACCTTAATCGCAATGGATGCAATGCTTGAGCTAAAAGATGAACTTAAGGACTATGTAAATATACAAGTCGTAGCCTTCCCTCAAGAAGGAATCCAAAGCTATCCCAACGGTTTACAACTTATGGAGAATGCAGTAAAAATGGGTGCTGACTGTGTTGGTGCTATTCCTCACTTTGAATTCACAAGAGAGTATGCAGTGGAAAGTGTAAACTACTGTATGCAGCTGGCTGAAAAATATGATCGCCTTGTTGATGTTCACTGCGATGAAATTGATGACGAGCAATCCAAAGGATTAGAAGTACTTGCCTGCAGAGCACTTGAAAGCGGTATGAAGGATCGTGTGACAGCCAGCCATACAACTGCTATGCATAGCTATAACAACGCTTATTGTTCAAAATTATTCCGTCTTTTAAGAATGAGTGACATTAACTTTGTAAGTAATCCACTTGTAAATACTCATCTACAAGGAAGATTTGATACTTATCCTCGTCGCCGTGGTATAACTAGAGTAAAAGAACTCCTTGCAAACGGAAATAACGTATCCTTTGGTCATGATGATATTTTTGATCCATGGTATCCACTTGGTGATGGAAATATGATCGACGTAGTTCATATGGGACTACATGTATGCCAAATGATGGGCTACGAAGAAATCTTAAATAGTTATAAACTGATTACACATAATGCAGCTAAAACATTACACCTTGGAGATTCTTATGGAATCAAAGAAGGCAATGATGCAAGTTTCATTATCTTAAACGGTAAAGATTTTTATGAGGTAATAAATAAAAAAGCTGAAGTATTATACAATTATAATAAAGGTAAGTTAATTGCTAAGACAATACCTGCTCATAAAGAAGTTCTATTTTAAAACATTCTTTCCTTTGAAAATTTTTAATCGAGTAGGAGGAAATTCATTAATTGAATTTCCGTCCTCTCACACCACCGTAC
>CAJJLI010000121.1 GCA_905192625.1 uncultured Clostridium sp.
ATCAGAACTATTAGAAACAATAAAATATATGTTTGATGATAGGGGATATTCAATTCCATATCGTAAGATGGATATTGTTATAACGAATAATAAATAGTAATTTCTTTGTCTTGAATAACAAGAAGGGAATTAATATCATATAATAAGATATCATTCTAAGATTATCTAGTATCTAAATAATTGAAGAATTTGTTAATTTCAACTATTTATAACGATTTCTAATCCATTATTTGTGCATAATGGAAAAAATCATAAAATTGAAAAAAAATACTTTTCAAGAAGAAAAAATAGTGGTATTTTATTTCTAAGAAGTTTATCAGAGCGAGGGTGTTCTCAAGTTTGAGAGCACCTTTTTTTTAAAATTATTTCATGGGATGATATGAATCTAACGTTGTAATTTGAAGATAAATGTGATTTAATGATATCTGACTATGAAAGTGTTAATTTGTTCTGCTAAACGAATGTGTTTACAGTAACCCTTTTTTATACAATGTTTGCGAATAAAGTGGAGGAATTTATTATGGCTGAGAAATTGATGGACATTTTTGGTATGGATGTTTTTGATGAAAGTACCATGGCAGAACGTTTGCCGAAAAAAACATTTGCGGCGTTAAAAAAGACGGTCGAAAATGGAGAGGATCTTGACCCTCAAGTAGCCGAAGTAGTTGCGAATGCAATGAAAGATTGGGCAATTGAGAGAGGGGCAACACACTATACTCACTGGTTTCAGCCAATGACAGGAATTACTGCGGAAAAACATGACTCTTTTATTACCCCGACAGCTGGTGGTAAAGTTTTAATGGAGTTTTCGGGAAAAGAACTTATTAAAGGCGAGCCAGATGCTTCTTCCTTCCCAAGCGGTGGCTTAAGAGCAACTTTTGAAGCGAGAGGATATACAGCCTGGGATTGTACTTCACCAGCATTCCTAAAAAAAGATGCAGCAGGAGTAACACTTTGTATTCCAACAGCATTTTGCTCCTATACAGGGGAAGCACTCGACAAAAAGACACCTTTACTTCGTTCCATGGAAGCAATTAGCACTCAAGCGGTTCGTATATTAAAATTATTTGGACACCAAGATGTAACAAACGTATCTTGCTCTGTTGGAGCGGAACAAGAGTATTTTTTAATTGATAGAGCAAAATACTTACAGAGAGAAGATTTGGTATTTACTGGACGTACATTATTTGGTGCCATGCCTCCAAAAGGGCAAGAACTTGATGACCATTACTTTGGTTCCATTAAGGAAAGAGTAGCTGCTTTCATGAAGGAATTAAACAGTGAACTTTGGAAATTGGGTATTTTATCAAAAACACAGCATAACGAAGTTGCGCCAGCACAACATGAAATCGCGCCAATTTATACAACTGCGAATATCGCAACGGATCACAATCAATTAATTATGGATTCAATGAAACGAATTGCAACTCGTCAAGGTTTAACATGTCTCTTACATGAAAAGCCTTTTGCAGGAGTGAATGGTTCCGGTAAACATGACAACTGGTCATTGGTAACCAATACTGGAAAAAATCTACTTGATCCAGGAAAAACACCACATGAAAACATTCAATTTTTATTATTTTTATCAGCGATATTAAAGGCAGTGGACGATCATGCAGATCTATTAAGACTATCTGCATCCAATCCTGGAAATGATCATAGACTTGGAGCAAATGAAGCGCCTCCAGCGATTATTTCAGTGTTCTTAGGAGAGCAGTTAGCGGATGTTTTATCTCAGTTGATTGAAACAGGTGAGGCAACTAGATCCAAACAAGGTGGACGATTAAGAACTGGAGTTCATACGCTACCAGAACTTAACAAAGATGCAACCGATAGAAATCGTACATCACCATTTGCGTTTACAGGAAATAAATTCGAATTCCGTATGGTTGGTTCTTCTATGTCAGTCGCTGGACCAAATACTATATTGAATACAATTGTTGCTGATGTATTAAGCGATATGGCAGATGAATTGGAAAAAGCAGAAGATTTTGATTTAGCAGTTCATGATTTAATTAAAAAAACAGTGACAGAACACCAAAGAATCGTATTTAATGGAAATGGTTACTCTGATGCTTGGGTAGAAGAGGCAGAAAGACGTGGTTTACCTAATATTAAATGTATGGTAGATTCTGTTTCCTCATTAATAACAGAAAAAGCGATTACTTTATTTGAAAAGCATAAAGTTTTATCAAGTGTTGAATTGAAAGCGCGTGCAGAAATCGAGTATGAAGCGTATTCAAAGGCAATCAATATTGAAGCAAAAACAATGATTGAAATGGCTTCTAGAAAATATATTCCAGCGGTGATTAAGTATACAACATCACTTGCAAATAGCATCAATGCCATTAAAACAGCAGTTCCTACCGCTGATGTAAGTGTGCAAGAAAAGTTATTAGTTGAAGTTTCTTCCTTGTTGACAGAAGCGCAAAAAGCGTTAAACAATCTTATCCTGTTAGATGAAGAAGCAACAAAGAAAGAAGAAGGAGAAGAGCAAGCATTTTTCTTCAGAAATTCAGTATTCCCTGCTATGAATGATTTAAGAACTCCAATCGATAAATTAGAAACTTTAGTTGACAAAGAATTATGGCCAGTACCAACATATGGAGATTTATTGTTTGAAGTATAGTCTAGAGATAGCTTACGTAAGATTTCGTTTTTGTGATTAATTTAAAAATGATGTTCTCAGATACATAAATGTAATGAGGACATCATTTTTTGTCGTATATTATCTTAAAAATGTACTTGTGCGTGATTTTATGATAGAATTTATACTTATATGTATGGGAAATCCCTTTATAATCTGGCTGTATATAAAAAGTACTTGCAAAATGATTTTTTTTCTGTAAAATATAGATAGTTAGAATATACTGGGTTTGTATGCGAAGTATAAATGAAAGAGAAGATGCTATAAAGTTAGCATCCAAGGGTTATCTTATAGAATAATTGAATAAATTAGATAATCCGCATAAGAAAGGCTAGGTATAAAAATGATTCAAGCAAGTAATGTAACACTTAGATTAGGGAAGCGTGCTCTATTCGAAGATGTGAATATTAAATTTACTGAGGGTAACTGTTATGGATTAATTGGTGCGAATGGAGCTGGTAAATCTACGTTTTTAAAGATTTTATCTGGACAGATTGAGCCAAGCAAAGGTGATATTATTATAACACCAGGTCAGAGATTGTCCTTCTTACAACAGGACCACTTTAAATATGATGCATATGATGTTTTAAATACCGTAATAATGGGAAATGAAAGACTTTACAGTATCATGAAAGAAAAAGATGCCATCTATGCAAAAGAAGATTTTACAGAAGAAGATGGTATTAAAGCAAGTGAGCTAGAAGCAGAATTTGCAACTTTAAATGGTTGGGAAGCAGAATCCGATGCTGCTACTTTATTGAATGGTCTTGGAATTGATACAGAATTACATTATAAGTTAATGAGTGAGCTTAATGGTGCTCAAAAGGTGAAAGTACTGTTAGCGCAAGCATTGTTTGGTAATCCAGATATCTTGTTACTAGACGAACCTACCAACCATTTAGATTTAGAAGCGATTCGTTGGTTAGAAGAGTTCTTAATTAACTTTGAGAATACTGTAATCGTTGTATCCCATGACCGTTACTTCTTAAATAAAGTCTGTACACATATTGCAGATATTGATTATGCTAAAATTCAATTATATGCTGGTAACTACGATTTCTGGTATGAATCCAGTCAGTTAATGGTTAAGCAGATGAAAGAAGCAAATAAAAAGAAAGAAGATAAAATCAAAGAGTTACAAGATTTTATTCAACGTTTCTCTGCAAATGCTTCAAAATCAAAACAGGCAACATCTAGAAAGCGTGCACTTGAAAAGATTGAACTTGATGATATACGTCCTTCTAGTAGAAAGTATCCTTATATTGACTTTAGACCAAGTCGTGAAATTGGAAATGAAGTATTAACAGTTACGAATTTATCAAAGACAATTGATGGTGTAAAAGTACTTGATAATATATCATTTATCATTAATCGTGGAGATAAAGTTGCTTTTGTTGGACCAAATACATTAGCTACGACCACATTATTTAAGATTTTATCAGGTGAGATGGAACCAGATGAAGGAGAATACAAGTGGGGAATTACTACATCTCAAGCGTACTTCCCAAAAGACAATACAAAGGAATTCTCTGGTGAAGAAATCATTGTTGACTGGTTAATGCCATACTCCCCAGAAAAGGATGTTACTTATGTACGTGGATTCTTAGGTAGAATGTTATTTGCTGGAGAAGAAGGCGTTAAACAAGTTAAGGTATTATCTGGTGGTGAGAGAGTTCGTGTAATGTTATCTAAGATGATGATTATGGGTGCAAACGTTCTTATCATGGATGAGCCAACAAACCATTTAGATATGGAATCCATTACAGCTCTTAACAATGGTATGATTAAGTTCCCAGGAGTTGCGCTATTTACTTCACAGGATCATCAGTTTATTCAAACCATTGCAAATCGTATTATGGAAATTACTCCAAACGGTTTGATTGATAAGATTTCATCTTATGATGAGTATCTTGATAGTGATGAAATGGCTCGTAAGAGACAGGTTGTTAACGTAAATACTGAGGAATAAAAATAAAGAGGACTGCTTTAAGATAGCAATTCCATTGTGGGATTCTTATCTTAAGTGGTCCTTTCTCTAATTGACTTATTTCTCTCATAACATTAAAATGGTAAGTAAATAAATATACTAGTAAAATAAAAAAGCAATTTATTAAAAAAATTGCGTTTAATAATAAGAAGCATATGTGTCCTATTTCTTGAGAGAAAACATGGGTGAAAAAATGCAGGAATTTCATGACAATGATGTAATGAATCGCATTCCTCTTGGAGTTAGCAAACTAGGTAATTTTGTTTATTTTGCTATCTCTATTCCGAATGCACAGGAATGTTACTTGTTATTGTTTAATAATCGGTGTAAGGATGCAAAGAGAAGAATACATGTGACAAAAGAACATCGAATTGGCAGTATATTTCGGACTTGTATACCATTAAACGAGTTTGAATATGACAGCTATCTTTATGAAGTAGATGGTATAGAATTAATCGATCCATATGCAAAACGTCTATTGGGTAGAGAAAACTACGGAAAAATGCCACTGATGAGTGAGAACAGACTGCTTCGTGGAGGTTTTGATTTTGATGAGTTTTTGTGGTATGGGGATTTAAAACTTGAGATACCATATTCTGAGTTAACTCTTTATAAATTACATGTACGAGGTTTTACAAAAGATGCAAGTTCGAAGGTAAAGCATGGTGGTACATACTTAGGTCTAATTGAAAAAATCCCTTATTTAAAAGAATTAGGAATCAATGCAATATTACTGATGCCAAGCGTTGAGTTTTCGGAAGTGATGGATGAAACCAATAATGCTTTTTATAAAGCTCATCCATATACTAGTATAGGTCAGGATGCATCGGTGCGGAATGGTAAAGTTGTGGAACCGAAACTTAATTTTTGGGGTTACACAGAGAATTATTATTACTTTTGCCCCAAAACCTCCTATGCATTTGATACGGAAAACCCCAATCAGGAATTTAAAATGATGGTCCGAGAATTTCATAAGCATGGCATGGAAGTTCATATGGAAATGCATTTTACCAAAGGGATATCATTTACGCTCATACTGGATTGCTTAAGATTTTGGTCTATGGAGTATCACATCGATGGATTCCGTTGTACCAATGATTTGGGAGTAGAGGATATGCTGGCATCGGATCCATACCTTGCTAGGACCAAGCTCCTTCATTACGCGTGGAACACAGATTCAATCTATGATCGTGAAAAGTCCCCAGAATATAAAATACTGGCAGATTACAATGATTGTTTTTCCAATGATATGAAGCGTTTTTTAAAAGGCGATGAAGGGCAATTGACGAAGTTTGTTCAGCATTTATTGTGGAATGATGAGAGGAAGACATGCATTCATTATATAACGGAGCATAATGGATTTACGCTGATGGATTTATACTCTTATGACATGAAGCACAACGAAGACAATGGCGAGAATAATTTGGATGGGACGGATTACAATTATAGTTGGAATTGTGGGGAAGAAGGGCAGACAAAGAAGCAAAAGATTATAAAACTTCGTACGCGTATGAGAAAAAACGCACTCCTTATTTTACTACTTTCACAAGGGGTTCCGATGATCTATGCAGGGGATGAATTTGCAAATTCTCAGCAAGGAAACAACAATGCCTACTGTTTGGATAATTCATTGTCCTGGTTAAACTGGAGAGATAAGAGAAGTAAAGATAGCTTATTTGCTTTTACAAAACAATTGATTTCTTTGAGGAAAAAGCATAAAATACTGAGATATGATAAGTCATTTCAAGGAATTGATACGTTAGCATGTGGATATCCCGATATTTCGTTTCACGGTACGATGGCATGGAGGCCAGAGTACTTTACTTATAGTAGGACTTTAGGGGTATTGTTATCCGGCGAATATGTTAAGGGAGAAAAAGAGAGTGAGGACGATTCTTTTTATTTCATTTTTAATATGGGTTATCCGATACACTACTCCAAAAACT
>CAJJLI010000122.1 GCA_905192625.1 uncultured Clostridium sp.
ACCAATACCCATTCCAACAAGGGCATCAGACGGCTCATTTACTTGTAAAATACCTACTAGAAGATTTAGCCCCAAGCAAACAACAAATTTATCTAGATACACAAATCGTTATAAAGAGTAATGTTGAAAATTATATCAAAAACAACCAATCTTATTTGATGAAGTAAGGATGGCTATAGACTTTTACACATTATTTTTATTATAATCTAGGATTCACCCAACATACTTATAAATAGAACAATTATTTATAAAGTTCTTGCATTTTCTCGATATCTCGACTATAATTATATTTTGTAGAAAATAATGTGTTTTGCGTCTTTAGCTCAGTTGGTAGAGCACCTGACTCTTAATCAGGGTGTCCAGGGTTCGAGCCCCTGAAGACGCATTTACAAGGTCTTCGTTTGACGGTTTTACGTTGGGTGAGGGCTTTTTTTGTATCCTTTTACTATTTTACTTGTTTTTTTATAAAAACAACTTGATTTTTTTATTATAAGTGTTTATAATATTATCTCGTTAGTGTATATAATGTTTGCGTCTTTAGCTCAGCTGGTAGAGCACCTGACTCTTAATCAGGGTGTCCAGGGTTCGAGCCCCTGAAGACGCATTCACAAGGTCTTCGTTTGACGGTTTTCGTTGGGTGAGGGCTTTTATTTTAATTATAATATCAGATTGATTTATTAAGATTTATACCACTCATTCGCAAAACGAATCTACTATGGCACAGAGAACTATTCCATTATGATATCTTATAAAAATGTTTCACGAAACTTTTAAATTCGCTTAAATAATGATTCATAGCATTATCTTTCTTATATATAATATAAAAATTGCGTTTTGTTCGAGGTTCGGGACGAAACGTTAAAATTTGTCCTCTTTCCTCCAAATCTTTTGCTGCAAATCCTGAAATCATAGAAATTCCCATACCATTAACAATCATCCCTTTGATGGATTCTGGATCATTAATGTACGTTACAATGTTTAAATCTTCGGTTGAAACATGTATTTGTTCTAAATACCTAGAAGCCTCTTTTTGAGTTCCAGAGCCCCTCTCACGCATTATAATCGGTTCTTTTAATAATTCATGTATTGATACATTTTGAGACATTAACTGGATATAGTGACTGGTGGCAGGAGTTGCAATGACCAATTCATCTTGACAGAATACCTCAGAATGGCATTCACTGGATAATGGAGTAGTTCCCGTTAAACCAATGTCTAAAGTTCCATCTAAAACACGCTCTTCAACCAATCTAGAGTCACCTTGCTTCACATCAAAATATACATTGGGTTGTTTTTTACGAAACGCTGGCAAAAGCTCTGGTAAAAGGTATGTTGAAGGTATTGTTGACGCACCCAAACGTACAATCATCCTAGATTCTTTGTTTATATCTTGTACCGCAGCATCTTTAAGCTCGACTAATCTCTTTGCATAGCGATAGAACTTCTCACCTTCATAAGTCATTTGAAATGTTTTTGTCGTACGCCTGATCAATACGGTTCCTAATTCTTTTTCCAAACTACGTATATGTGAACTAATTGTAGGTTGTGTTAAATAAAGTCTTTCTGCTGCCTTTGAAAAGCTTTTCAAATTCACCACAGCTAAAAATGCCTCTAATTGTCTAAAATCCATACCATTATCTCCTTGTATTTTATTCTCCATTTAACGATACATTACCCTAAACGCATCCCTATTGCTTCTTTTGGTTGACGCTTCTTTTGGTTGTCGCTTCTTTGTTTGATGATACATGAACGTATAATTTTAATTTATATTTATCTATTTATAGATATTATCAATATATCAAATAAAAATCAACCATAATACAATAACTAAAAGATTCACTTATATGGTACTATATACATACTGCTATAATTTATAAATTTATAGCAATAAACTATTTACATACTCAATTACTATAAAACCGATTCAACCAGACACTGCATTTGTCTGTACATAAATTCTAGATACAGAGGCATAGAAACGCTTTTATGTATAAATGTAAAATTCAATTAGGGGTAATTGAAGCAAAAATAAGAGGATGTTTCAAATTTAATTGAAACATCCTCTTATTTTTTATTTCCTACTTTTTTTATTTTCTTTCGTGCTCTTAATTACTTTCAATCTTGTAAACTCTTCTCTTTCCTTCTCTTCCAATGCATTCGCAATGTTAACAGTAAGAGTTGAGTAGTATGGGATTGTAATATTCTTAAGCGCATTGGCACGCTTTTGGGTTTTCTTTATATTAGTTGCAAGACGATACGCCGCATTTTCAATCATGGATAAGCGAATGGTTAGTTCCTTTACCTTATTAAAATGCTTGCATGCTTCATCCAGTGATAATCTTGTATTATAAAATGCGTAAGAAGGAGTTGTATCCTTTTTCTCATCGTATTCAACCAGAGGAATCTCTGTTCCCATAATTGATCTTGTTTTTATACGAATTGAGTCTTCTTCTGGAATTGCATGACTTATTTCTTCCACATTATAAATACCCATTTCAATGTTCGCTTTCTGAAGCGCACGGTAAGCTGCACTGAAGGTTTCGTCCAATTCTGCTTGTATATCCTTTGCAGAATCAATTAGTTCCATAAGTTCACGAATTAAAATATTACGCTTCTTATCCATCAATTCATATCCTTGCTTAGAAAATACCAAGGAATTCTTTGCTAAGATAAGATTGCCCTTCGTAGGGAAGGTATTCAGGTCCATACAATCACCCCTTATCCTTCAATGTTTGATTTTTTGCCTAACGAAATATCAATATTTTTCTTATAATATTTATCCAATATCTTAGTATCCACACGGTCAAGCTCTTCTCTAGGAAGGATTTGAAGTAATTCCCAACCTAAGTTTAGCGTCTCTTCCATAGAACGGTTTTCTTCTCTACCCTGAGCTACAAACTTACGCTCAAACATTTCACCGAATTTTAGATATTTCTTATCAAGAGGTGACAATTCATCTTCACCAATTACACTAGCAAGAGCTCTTGCATCTCCAACGTGTGCGTAAGATGAAAATAGCTGGTTTGCTAAATCCTGATGGTCTTCTCTTGTATAACCTTTACCAATGCCATCCTTCATTAAACGAGATAGGGAAGGCAATACATTGATTGGAGGATAAATGCTCTTTTGATATAGGGAGCGCTCTAATACAATTTGACCTTCTGTTATATATCCAGTTAAGTCTGGAATTGGATGAGTAATATCATCATTTGGCATTGTTAAAATCGGCACCTGAGTTACAGAACCTGTAGAGCCCTTTACAATACCAGCTCTTTCATATAAGGTAGCAAGCTCACTATATAGATAGCCTGGGTAACCTTTTCTACTTGGAATTTCACCCTTAGAAGAGGAAACCTCACGCATCGCTTCTGCAAAAGAAGTAATGTCTGTTAAAATAACAAGTACGTGCATACCCTTTTCAAATGCTAAATACTCAGCTGCAGTTAAAGCTACCTTTGGTGTAATCAAACGTTCAATTACTGGATCGTTTGCTAAGTTTAAGAACATTGTAACATGAGAACTTGCGCCACTTTCTTCAAAGGTACGGCGGAAGAACTCAGCAACGTCATATTTTACACCCATGGCTGCAAATACAATTGCAAAATTATCATTGGAATCTCCACCTAGGGATGCTTGCTTTACAATCTGTGCTGCAAGCTCATCGTGTGGTAAACCATTTCCAGAAAAGATTGGGAGCTTTTGACCACGTATCAACGTTGTTAGACAATCAATCGCTGAAATACCTGTCTTTATATAGTTTCTAGGATATTCTCTAGAACAAGGGTTTAAAGGTTCCCCATTCACATTACGTCTTTCTTCGGACGCAATGTTTCCAAGGCCATCGATTGGTTCACCAACACCATTAAACACACGACCTAAAATATCTTTTGACAACGCAATTTCCATTGGGCGTCCAGTCAACTTGGTATGTGTATTCTTAAGAGACATTTCCTCTGTTCCTTCAAATACCTGAATTACAGCCTTATTTTCATAAACTTCAACGATACGTCCTAGCTTTCTTTTATTTCCATCCACTGTAATTTCAACAATTTCTTCATAAGATGCATCTGAAACCCCTTCAAGGACAATAAGAGGTCCATTAATTTCACTAAGTCCTAAATATTCAACTGACATCTCTTCTCCTCCTATGCATTGGTTTCAATAAAGTGCTGATAGAATGTATCTATCTCTTCTTTATATTCATTAAATTTATCTAACTCATCATTTCCAACATCATATTTAATAGAAATGATGTGATCAAATACTGGATTCTCACGGATAAGCGACATTGGCATATCCATATTGATAAGATCTCTTGCCTTTTTATATAGGTAAAGAATCGTTCTCATCATCTTTATTTGTTTTTCCATTGGAACATACGTATCGGTTGGATGGTATGCATTTTGTTGGATAAATCCAAGACGAATTACTCTTGCAATCTCTAAGGTTAACTTTTGATCGTCTGGAAGAACATCACTACCAATTAACTTAACAATTTCATTTAACTTACTCTCTTCCGTTAATAACCTTAGAATTTCATTTCTAAGTTCCATGAAATCCGATCCAACATGTTCGCTATACCAAGGTTGGAGATCATTTAAATACTCACTATAACTTGTTAACCACTGAATTGCTGGAAAGTGTCTTGCATAAGCAAGGGATTTATCAAGTGCATAAAAACAACGTACGAAACGTTTTGTATTCTGTGTTACAGGCTCTGAGAAGTCACCACCTTGAGGAGAAACTGCACCTATAATGGATACACTACCTTCAGAACCATTTAAGTTTTGTACATAACCAGCTCTTTCATAGAAGGATGAAAGTCTAGAAGCTAGATATGCTGGGAAACCTTCTTCTGCTGGCATCTCTTCCAAACGACCAGACAATTCACGAAGTGCTTCTGCCCAACGGGAAGTGGAGTCTGCCATAATTGCTACATGATATCCCATATCACGATAATACTCAGCTAATGTAATTCCGGTGTAAATACTTGCCTCACGTGCTGCTACTGGCATATTTGATGTATTTGCAATTAAAGTTGTTCTCGCAAGAAGTAAATTTCCTGATTTCGGGTCAACTAATTTTGAGAAGTCTTCTAGTACTTCTGTCATTTCATTACCACGTTCACCACAACCTATATAAACAATGATATCTGCATCAGACCACTTTGCAAGCTGATGTTGTGTCATTGTTTTACCAGTACCAAATCCACCTGGAATTGCAGCCGTACCGCCTTTGGCAATTGGGAACAAAGAGTCAAGAATTCTTTGACCTGTTAACAAAGGTTTTGAAGCTGGAAATCGTTTTGCATTTGGTCTAGGAACACGAATTGGCCACTTTTGAGTAAGTGATAACTCTTTTTCATTGCCTTTGTTATCTCGAATAACTACGATTGTATCTTTAATCGTATACTTTCCGTCTTCTACTACACGTATTACTTCACCTGTAACATCCGGTGGTACCATTGATTTATGTAGCACGGCAGTTGTTTCAGGAACTTCAGCAATTACTGTACCACCATAAATACGGTCACCAACTTTAACTGTTACATGAACATCCCAAAGCTTTTCTTCATCAAGAGCTGTAACATTAACACCTCTTGAAATAAATGCTCCGGATTGCTTCGCTATTTCTTTTAATGGTCGTTCAATACCATCAAAAATATTACTTATAATACCTGGAGCCAAAGTTACGGATATTGCACTACCAGTTGCAATAACCTCTTCTCCTGGGTAAAGACCTGTTGTTTCTTCAAAAACTTGGATTGTTGTTGTCTCTTTGGTAAGACCAATGACTTCACCAACGAGTCTTTGTTTTCCAACCAATACCATTTCAGACATCTTAAAACCAAGATTTCCTTTTAAGTAAACAATTGGTCCATTGATTCCATATATCTTTCCTACTCTATCCATTGGAGATACCTCCGTTTATTTAAATAACTTACAATCAAAGCGGATATTTTATCCGCTTATATACCTAATACTAAGCTTACACAACAATGGGAATTTATAAACTTAAATTCCAACAAATGAATATAATAAAGCACTTTTAATCGTTTATTACACTGTTTTAAGCTTAAGCTATTGAAAATTGTTCTTTTGCATCGTAAAACTTACTTTCAAAAGAATTATTAATTAAAATTTCTTTTTCATGAATTACCGCACGAGTGCCACCCCAGAAATCGCGATCACTAATCTTAATTTCAATTCCAGTCGCTCGTTCTAGACGTTCTTTTTTATCTTCGTCACTTGGGTTAATGTACACTGTCATTGGTAATCCTTTTGAAAACGCTATTGCTTCTTTGATTTGCTTTTCTAAAAGTAATATATATTCTTCCGTTTTCATAAAATCATTCAAACGTTTTTGAACATCCGTAAATAATTGCTCAGTAAGTTCTAAAACTAGATCGTTTTGTTTGTGCCTAATACTAAGTATCTGCACAGCAAGTGCTGAGTTTTTATCACGATGGAGCTTCTCTGTCTCTTGTTTTAAATAAGAAGCTGCTTTATCCTCTGTTTCCTTTTTATACTCTTCATAATTCTTTTTCATTAACTGAGT
>CAJJLI010000123.1 GCA_905192625.1 uncultured Clostridium sp.
CTCTTCCATAAACACATATGGAGATATATTATCAATACAATAAGAATACGGCGTTAAAACAATGCTGAATTTAATAGAAAATACAATAGAGTAAATGAAAAGTTATAATTATGAATGAAGTATCAATTAAGTTATAAAGAAGCTGTTTCCATAAAAATGAAATTTTTAGAAAAAATTATTGAATATTAATTTATAGTGTGTTATTATCTCATTACGAACATAGGCGTTCTTGAATATTAAAAATATTCAAGGGCGCTTTTTTCGTTTATTAGATAGAGAATTGGGCTGAATTTCCTGTTAATACACAAAATTTTTTAAAACAGATGGGAAACAGGAAGTAAATTAACTAAAAGTAAGAACTTTCTGTCCAAAACTTTATTCTGTTATTGAGAATACATAAGTAAGAAGTTAGTGTATAAAATTAGCTAAGTAAGTAAAAAAAGTGGGAGATTCATTTCGACTTTTTAATTAGATGAAAAGAAAGAGGTTGGGGCGATGAGAAATAGAATGGAAGAAGGGATACGAAAAGCATACGGTTTGTATGACCCTAAGTTTGAACATGATAATTGTGGCATTGGTGCTATTGTTAATATCAAAGGCAAGAAAACCCATGAAACAGTTGCAAATGCGTTACATATAGTAGAGAACTTAGAGCATCGCGCAGGAAAAGACGCAGAAGGAAAAACGGGAGATGGCGTTGGAATACTGCTTCAAATATCTCATAAGTTCTTTAAGAAAGCGACCCAATCACTTGACTTTGAGATAGGGGATGAAAGAGAGTATGGAATCGGGATGTTTTTCTTTCCTCAAGATGATTTATGCAGAAATCAAGCAAAAAAAATGTTTGAAATTATTGTGAAAAAAGAAGGTCTTGAATTTTTAGGGTGGAGAGATGTACCAATACACCCGGAAACCCTTGGGCAAAAGGCGATTGCATGTATGCCACGCATTGTGCAAGGCTTTGTTAAAAAGCCTCGCTGTATTAAAAAAGGGATAGAATTTGATCGAAAGTTATATGTTACTAGAAGAGTATTTGAACAGAGCAATGACAACACCTATGTGGTTTCACTTAGCAGCAGAACGATTGTGTATAAGGGAATGTTCTTGGTAAATCAACTTCGATGCTTTTTTGAGGACTTACAATCGCAGGAGTATGAATCTGCTATTGCAATTGTGCATTCAAGATTTAGTACCAATACGAATCCGAGTTGGCAAAGGGCACATCCGAATCGTTTTATTGTTCATAATGGGGAGATTAATACAATACGTGGAAACGCAGATAAAATGTTGGCACGTGAAGAAACGATGGAATCAAAGTATCTATCCAGTGAATTTCATAAAATCCTGCCAGTGGTAAATACCGAGGGCTCTGATTCTGCAATGCTTGATAACACTTTGGAGTTTTTAGTAATGAGTGGTATGGATTTGCCGATGGCTGTTATGATAACAATTCCAGAGCCATGGGCAAATGATGTGAGTATTAGTGAAGTAAAACATGACTTTTATCAATACTATGCCACAATGATGGAACCTTGGGATGGTCCTGCATCTATTTTATTTAGTGATGGTGATCTTATGGGGGCAGTACTAGACCGCAATGGATTACGCCCTTCTAGATATTATATCACTAGCGATGATCAACTCATTCTTTCCTCGGAGGTTGGTGTTTTAGAAATTCCGCCTGAAAAAATCATAAAAAAAGAACGACTTCGACCGGGTAAAATGCTGCTTGTTGATACGGTAAAAGGTTGTTTAATTGATGACGATACATTAAAAAATAGATATGCAACGAATCAGCCTTACGGCGAGTGGCTTTATAAGAATCTAGTTAAATTAAAAGAACTACCGATTCCAAATCAAAGAATTATTGAATATAGCAAAGAAGAACAATCAAGATTACAAAAGGCATTTGGATATACCTATGAGGATGTTAAGACATCAATCCTTCCTATGGCTATGAGTGGTCAAGAGCAAGTAAATGCGATGGGAGCAGACAATTCATTACCGGTACTTTCAAAAACAAAGCCCACTCTTTTTACTTACTTTCGACAACTATTTGCACAAGTAACAAATCCACCAATTGATGCGATACGGGAAGAAATCGTGACTAGCACAAGTGTATATATCGGAGAAGATGGAAATCTATTAGAAGAGAAGTCAGAAAATTGTAAGGTGTTAAAAATAAATAATCCGATATTAACCAATACCGATTTATTAAAGATAAAAAACATGAAAGTGTCTGGTTTTAAAGTGGTCGTACTACCGATTACATATTATAAAAATACATCGTTAGAAAAGGCGATTGACCACTTGTTTATTGATGCTGACCGTGCCTATAAAGAGGGAGCGAATGTATTAATTCTATCGGACCGTGGCGTGGATGAAAATCATGTTGCAATACCTTCTTTATTAGCAGTTTCAGCATTGCAGCAGCATTTGGTTAAGACCAAAAAAAGAACACGGGTTGCCATGATTTTAGAAAGCGCAGAACCAAGAGAGGTACATCATTTTGCTACGTTATTAGGTTATGGAGCTTGTGCAGTCAATCCATATCTTGCACAAGAGTGCATTCGGCAGTTAATTAATGAACATATGCTAGACAAAGATTATTATGCAGCAGTCGATGATTATAATAATGCAGTATTGCATGGTATTGTTAAAATAGCATCGAAAATGGGAATATCAACGATTCAGTCTTATCAAGGATCTAAAATATTTGAGGCAATCGGAATCAGTTTGGACGTGATTAATAAATACTTTCCAGATACCGTTAGTCGCATTGGTGGAATTACGTTGAAAGATATTGAAAAGCAAGTTGACGAACTCCATACCAAAGCCTTTGATCCACTGGGCTTAAATGTTGATTTAACGCTAGATAGTTCTGGCAGTCATAAATTCCGTAGTGGCGAAGAAGAACATTTATATAATCCGAAAACGATACATTTATTACAATTGGCTACGAGAACAGGCAACTATGATGTGTTCAAACAATATTCTGCTGAAATCACAAAAGAAGAGGAAGGAATTAATTTAAGGGGCTTGCTGGATTTTAAGTATCCAAAGAACGGTATTTTAATTGACGAGGTAGAGAGTGTAGATTCCATTGTAAAGCGTTTTAAAACAGGTGCGATGTCCTATGGATCTATTTCACAGGAGGCACATGAAACACTAGCAATTGCAATGAATCGTCTTGGAGGAAAATCAAACTCTGGCGAAGGCGGTGAGAGCGCAGAGCGATTAACACTTGGAAAGGACGGTAAGAATCGTTGTTCTGCAATTAAGCAAGTAGCTTCTGGTAGATTCGGGGTAACAAGTAGATATCTAGTAAGTGCAAAAGAAATTCAAATAAAGATGGCACAGGGTGCAAAGCCTGGTGAAGGGGGACAATTGCCAGCGGGAAAAGTTTATCCTTGGATTGCAAAAACTAGACATTCCACTCCTGGGGTGGGTTTAATCTCACCACCTCCACATCATGATATTTATTCCATTGAAGATTTATCGCAATTAATTTACGATTTAAAGAACGCGAATAAAGATGCAAGAATTTCGGTTAAATTAGTTTCTGAAGCAGGTGTTGGTACGGTAGCGGCAGGTGTAGCAAAAGCTGGAGCGGGCGTAATCCTAATCTCTGGTTATGACGGCGGAACTGGTGCTGCCCCTCGTAATTCCATATACAATGCAGGATTGCCATGGGAACTTGGGTTAGCAGAAACACATCAGAATTTAATTGCAAACGAGTTGCGTTCAAAGGTAGTTCTTGAGACAGATGGAAAGTTAATGACAGGTCGTGATGTCTTAGTGGCTGCTTTGTTAGGGGCAGAAGAATTTGGGTTTGCAACGGCACCCTTGGTTAGTATGGGGTGTGTTATGATGAGGGTTTGCCACCTAGACACTTGCCCGGTTGGTATCGCTACTCAGAATCCAGAGTTACGGAAGAATTTTAAAGGAAAGCCAGAATATGTTGAGAATTTTATGCGTTTTATAGCTTCTGAGCTACGTGAATATATGGCAAAGTTAGGTATTAAAACAATAAATGAGTTAATAGGACGGACGGATTTATTAAAGGCAAAAGAGTATTTGGTAAACAGTGAAGGCTTGGATTTTAAGTCCTCGATCTCGGGAGATGGGAATAAGCATGACTATGTAGAAGAAAATTTATATAAAATTGATTTATCCAATATTATAAGAAATCCATATATAAAAAATGTTAAAGATTCTGAGAAAAATTCCCATTGTTTTGATCCAAAGCAAGCGTATGATTTTAAGCTCGATATGACGATTGATGATAAGGTACTTCTTAAAAAGTTAAAAAATGCAATGGAAAAGGGAATTCCTAAGATAATTGAAGTAAATGTTAGTAATGTTGATCGCACCTTTGGAACAATTTTGGGCTCCGAAATTACGAAACTTTTTGGAGATATCTTAGAGGAGGATACCTATAGTATTAAGTGCAAGGGCAGTGGAGGTCAGAGCTTTGGAGCATTTATACCAAAAGGACTGACGCTTGAATTGTCTGGTGATAGCAACGATTATTTTGGAAAAGGGTTATCTGGCGGAAAGTTAGTGGTTTACCCTCCAGAAGGAACCATCTTTGTAGCAGAAGAAAACATCATTATTGGTAATGTGGCACTTTATGGGGCAACGAGTGGGAAGGCCTTTATCAATGGAGTAGCTGGAGAACGTTTTTGTGTACGGAATTCTGGTGCAATGGCTGTTGTGGAAGGGGTAGGCGATCATGGATGTGAGTATATGACTGGAGGCAGAGTTGTAATTCTTGGATCCACTGGGAAAAATTTTGCAGCAGGTATGAGTGGTGGAATTGCTTATGTACTTGATGAACATAGTGATTTATATAAAAAGCTGAATAAGTCATTGGTCTTAACAGAGGCAGTTACAGAAAAATATGATGTAATTGAATTAAAAGCAATGATAACAGAGCATGTTACCTGTACAAATTCAAAAAGAGGAAGAGAAATTTTAGAGCATTTCAAAGAGTATCTTCCAAAGTTTAAAAAGATTATTCCACATGATTATCGAACCATGCTTCAAACGATTGTTCAAATGGAGGAAAAAGGACTAAGTAGCGAGCAAGCACAAATTGAAGCTTTTTTTGTGAATAAGGGAAAGTAATTGCGTTTGGGTATGTTTCGTAATTTAATCATGGAAAGGAGATCCGTATGGGTAAGCCGACAGGGTTTGTCGATTTTAGCAGGAAAGAGAGTTGTGTAACTTCTCCAAAGAATCGTATTTATAATTTTAAAGAATTTCATGGGCATCTAAATTTAGAAGAGAGGAAATGCCAAGGGGCTAGGTGTATGGATTGTGGTGTTCCGTTTTGTCAATCTGGAATGATGATTGGCGGGATGACTTCGGGGTGTCCTCTGAATAACTTAATACCAGAATGGAATGACTTAATATACAGTGAAAACATGAATGCAGCACTAAACCGTTTACTAAAAACCAACAATTTTCCTGAGTTTACTGGAAGAGTTTGTCCTGCGCCTTGTGAAGCTGCATGTACGTGTAACATTAACACAGAGCCAGTAACAATTAAGGAGAATGAACTTGGGATCATCGAATATGCATACGAGCAAGGCTATATCAAAGCAAATCCACCAAAGGTTCGAACTGGAAAGCATATAGCAATTATTGGTTCGGGACCTTCTGGTCTTGCTGCGGCAGATCAATTAAATAAAAGGGGCCATACGGTTACGGTTTATGAGAGAAACGATCGGATTGGTGGTTTATTAATGTATGGTATACCTAATATGAAGTTAGAAAAGCAGGTCATTGATCGTAGGGTTACTATTATGGAACAAGAAGGTATTACCTTTGTCACGGGTGCAAATATTGGTAAGAATATAAAGGCAGAACAAATATTAAAGGAACACGATGCGGTTATTTTAGCCTGTGGGGCATCGTCACCAAGGGACCTTAATGTACCAGGTAGAGATACCAAGGGAATATACTTTGCTGTGGATTTTCTATCAAAAGTAACGAAAAGCTTATTGGATTCAAACTTAACGAATCAAGAGTTTGTTGCAGTGAAAGGGAAGAATGTTGTTGTAGTTGGTGGAGGGGATACCGGGAATGATTGTATTGGCACAGCAATTCGACTAGGTGCAAAATCAGTGGTTCAGTTAGAAATGATGCCAAAACCACCTAAGAAAAGAGCTGAAAATAATCCATGGCCAGAGTGGCCGAAAGTTCATAAAACGGATTACGGTCAGGAAGAGGCTATTGCTGTTTTTGGCAATGATCCTAGATTGTATCAAACAACGGTGAAAGAATTTTTGAAAGATAAAGATGGAAATGTAGTTAAGGTAAAAACAGTAAAGTTAGAGAGTAGAAAAGATGAAAACACAGGTAGGGTGTTAATGGTTGAGCTAGAGAATAGTGAAGCTTTGCTCGATGCAGATCTTGTGTTAATTGCAGCAGGTTTTTTAGGAAGCGAGAAGTACATTGTAGAGGAATTTGGAGTAGAAGTGGATGAAAGAACCAATGTTAAAACGGTAAATGGTGGGTATGCTACCTCTTTAAAAA
>CAJJLI010000124.1 GCA_905192625.1 uncultured Clostridium sp.
CGGGGCGCCATTGGTCAGGGCGAGGTTCTGGTCGAACATCTTGAAGCCGTTGGTACACAAGAGAATTTAACAGCCATAAGAGTTGTTAAAGCTTACGCTAGAGAAGATTATGAAGCTGCGAAGTTTGAAAATGTTAATCAGAACCTTAAAGAGGTTTCAACTCTAGCTTATAGTATTTCAATGCTAAACTCTCCTGCAATGCAACTTGTTATGTATGGAACGATAATCTCTCTTGTTTGGTTTGGCGGAAACCTTGTTATTTCAGAAAATTTAATGGTAGGTCAGTTAACAGGATTTTTGAGCTATGTCCTTCAAATACTTAATTCCTTAATGATGATCTCTGCCGTATTTATAAATCTTACAAAAGCGATGGAATCCTTTCACCGTATAAGCGAAGTTTTAAATGAAGAAGTAGAATTATTAGATGAAGGTGATTCTAACAATCAGATTAATGAAGGTTCTATAAGAATGGAAAATGTTTTCTTTAAATATAGTAAAGAAGCAAAGGAATATGTTCTTGAAGATGTCAATCTTTCCATTCGTGCGGGTGAAACCATTGGTATTCTTGGTGGAACTGGTGCTTCAAAAACATCGTTGGTTCAACTGATTCCAAGACTTTATGATGCAACGAAAGGTACTGTTTACATCGATGGTATTCCTGTAAAAGATTATACTTTAGATCATTTAAGAGATCGTGTTGGAATGGTGCTTCAAAAAAACTCATTATTTAGTGGGACTATTGCTGAGAACCTACGATGGGGAAATGAGACTGCAACACTTGATGAACTGAAGCAAGTATGCGATATTGCTTGTGCAAGCGAATTTATAGAACAAAAAGAAGACGGATATGATTCTTACGTAGATGAAGGTGGGAATAACTTTTCTGGTGGACAAAAGCAAAGACTTTGTATTGCGCGAACCTTACTTAAAAATCCTAAGATTTTAATATTTGATGATTCCACCTCTGCCCTTGATATGAATACAGAGAAAACTCTTTACGAGAATTTAAAAACTTATTATCCAGACACAACTAAGATTATCATTGCACAACGTATCTCCTCTGTTTCTCATGCAGATAAAATAATCATTTTAAATGATGGTGTGATTGATGAGATTGGTGGACCAGATGAGCTTCTTTCTCATAATAAAATATACCAGGAAATCTACTATTCACAACAAAAAGGAGGTGTCTTAAATGACTAACTCTCCAAAGCAAAAGAACATGTTTGTAATCTTAAAACGATTGAGTAAATATTTAAAACCAAATAAATATTTCTTATTCCTCGTTGTTATTTTATCAGGAATTAGTGGACTTGTCGGAGTCATTGGCTCTTACCTTTTACGACCTATTATAAATAATTACATCATTCCTGGAGATATAAAAGGATTGCTTTCTTCTGTAATTGTACTGATTATACTATATTTATCAGGTACAATCGCTACCCTGTTTTGTAACCAAATCATGGTGAGAATTACACAAAAGGTTATCTTTGAACTTAGAAAAGATTTATATCACCACGTGGACTTACTACCACTCTCTTATTTTGATGGGAATAGTGATGGTAACTTAATGAGCCATTTTACAAATGATATTGATACCATTGAGAATGCTCTAAATACATGCTTTACATTAATGGCTCAAAGCTTTATTACTGTTATAGGTTCCGCCATTATGATGTTTGTATTAAATGTTCCACTAACATTTTTCACCCTTGTTTGCATCGCAGTTATTGTAGGTATTGTTTATTATAATGGTAAAATATCAAGAATTTACTCGAGTAAAAGACAAAAATCCACCGGTAATCTCAACGGTTTTATTAGAGAAATGATTGAAGGTCAGAAAGTTGAAAAAGTATTTCGCCACGAAGAGAACAACCTAAAAGCCTTTCGTGTTCATAACGAGGAATTAAGGGTTGCTTCTACAAATGCCTTTACCTATTCTAGTATTATGACACCAATGGTTGTAAGCATTGGATTTATAAATTATACATTTACTGCTTGTGTTGGTGCTATCATGGTATTACAAAATCGATTAGATCTTGGTACACTTGCTTCTTATTTGATATTTGTGAGACAATTTTCAGCACCCGTAAATCAGTTTACGCAGCAAATCAACCTTTTCCTGGCAGGGATTTCAGGTGCAGAGCGAATCTTTCATCTTTTTGATATGGAACGCGAGGTAGATGAGGGCACTGTTACACTTTGCAATGCAAAGCTTGATGGAAGTGGTGACCTTGTAAAATCAGATGAATTCACAGGAAACTTTGGATGGAATGTCCCTGGAAACAATACGCTTATACCAGTAAAGGGAGATGTTCGATTCTATGATGTGGAATTCTCCTATGATTCCAATAGGAAGATTTTAAATAAAATAAATCTTTATGCTAAACCTGGACAAAAGATTGCCTTTGTTGGTTCTACTGGAGCCGGTAAAACAACAATCATTAATTTAATCAATCGATTTTATGATATTCAAGGTGGTCAAATAACCTATGACGGGATTGATATTAAGGACATTAAGAAAAATGATTTACGAAAATCTTTGTCACTTGTTTTACAAGATACCCATCTGTTTACAGGCACAATTACTGATAATATACGTTATGGTAATTTAAAGGCTACGGATGAGGATGTTATAAAGGCAGCAAAACTTTCAAATGCACATTCCTTTATACGAAGACTCCCCATGGGATATGATACGATGCTAAAAAATGATGGCGATAATTTATCTCTTGGTCAAAGACAGTTACTTGCAATTGCTAGGGCTGCCATTGCAAATCCTCCAGTTCTTATCCTAGATGAGGCAACCAGTTCTATTGATACACGTACGGAAAAGTTAGTAGAAGAAGGTATGGATGCCATTATGGAAAATAAAACGGTATTTGTAATTGCTCATAGACTTTCCACGGTCCGTGATGCGGATGTAATTTTATTTTTAGAACAGGGTGAGATTGTGGAGCGAGGGAATCATGAGGAATTGTTAGCTTTAAGGGGTAGATATTATGATTTGTATACGGGAGCGAAGCAGTTGGCGTAGATGTTTATTAAATTGAATAAAAAATAGTGAGTCATTTTTTTGAATACCTCCAGATTGATACCGAATAGGTAAAGACAATTCTTCAAAACACACCTTTTTACCAATGCTAATTTCAGGCGGTTCTACTTTTATAGGTTTATTTTTATTGTTCTTTATATTTGGTGAAACTATAAGAATGAGGCAAAAAAAGCTTAATAATGAATATGATGAAGAATAGTAAATGGAATACAAATCCGCACTATGGCGGATTTGTTTTCTTTACATATCTATCCTTAATTGGCAGTTCCACCTCTAATAGAATATCAGAAACAATCGAATATTCGCTACCAGAGTTTATAAATTGCTTTTTTTAGACTAGTCTCTAAAGTATCAATATAAGAGTCAAGCATTGTTTTTTCCGTTATTAATGGCATATAGGTCCGTAACGTTTTCTCTTTTGGTTTCATACCTACTATATATCCGGAATCAAACAGATGCTTATCTAAATTAGTTAAGCATTCTGGTTCACCAGCTTAATACTCTTCAGCCTAATTTTCAACCGCAGCCATTTTTCATCCTGTAGTTCAGCTTCCAATGTTCCATTCATCTTCTCCACAAAATGCTTTGCAATTGTTAAACCAAGCCCAGATGCCCCTTCACTTCTGGCATTCTCTTTCATATAAAAACGTTCAAATATACGATGCAAATCACCTTCTGAAAAATCCGTAACGTTGTTTTCAAAGGTAACCGTAATTTCATCATTGCTTTGCTCTATACCTATCTTTAATTCACTTACTGCATATCTGCAAGCATTTTGCAGAAGGTTTAAGAATACTCGCTCCATTGCATTGCTATTTGCATAAGCAAGAATTCGATGTTCTGGTATATTCAAATCAATATGAAGATTTTTAACAGACAATTCCTGATAATAATCAATTACTGTTTCTCGCAAAAGTCTGACGATATCAATTTGTTCCAGGTCTAAGATATAATCCTCGGATGTAAGCCTAGAAAAATCATAAAACTGTGAGATTAAACGCTGTAAAAAATATGCCTTTCTTTGTATAATTTCCAAGGATTCCTTATCCTCTTGATCTAGTTCAGACTGATCTAAAATTCTTAAATAACCAAGTATGGAAGTTAAAGGCGTTCTTAAATCATGACTGATATTTTCAATCTGCTTTTGAAACTCCTTTTCTCTTTTATCATACATAATCCGTTCAGAACGGATTGCTTTTAAGGTATCGTTTATTGTAACCAGCAAGTTTTCCAGCTCTTTGTTTGGTTCTTCCTGCTTAATTATCTGGTTATCATCTAAGCTTTTGTTAATACTTTTCAGCTCGTTATCTGTCTTTTTAATAGCTCTACATAACAGCCGATAGCGTGCATAAAAATATGCTGTTAGAACGGCTAATATAACAATCACTATATACAGCATTACTCTCATGCACCTCCTCGTAGTTTAGATTTCGTTTTTTGACTTCGTATTCTAGACTTCTTTTTTTCTAGTCAATACCAGTCCTAAAACAGTAAAAACCGCAATACCAATTATTCCAGTTACAACACATTTCATTAAGCCAAAGGATGTATTCCATAAACATTGATATCCACTCATGTTTGCTCTTACTTCATATTTCAGATAATTCCATGGAAGCCATTGTGCTATTTTATTTAGTATGTCTATCTTAAGTCCCGCATAAAAGCATAGCTGTGGAATATAATCCATAACTAAAAGCCATACAATAGCCGCTAGTATTTCTTTATCAAAGAATTGAAATAACGCAACAGCAAGAATCACTGATGCAAAAGCGCATAGTAAAACAGCGAAAACTCCACTTATCAATTCCTTTATCGGAACATTCACTGGCCCACTTAATAAAAGGCAAGCACTTCCTATATACGCAATAAAGATAATTATCATACTAAAGAAAGCAACCACGCAGCTTACAATACATTTTCCTAAAAAAATATGTTCTCTTGAAATGCCATAGGCAATGGTATTTTTTAATGTTCCATATTTTTTTTCACCTGAGTACAGCGTGGCAACCACCAATGCACCTGCAACAAATAGCCAAGTCATACCTCCGATGATTGCATTCAATGAAAAACTTACGGTTCCATATGGAAAGTTATCTAAATTCGTATTTGACACAAAGAGAATTATATTCATGAGCACAAATAATATCGAAATAACACCTGTAAAAAGGTAAATATCTTTGGTGTGTAGTACCCTGTAAAACTCACTTTTAATATAATTTAACATGATGTTTTACCTCCATTTTTCAAATTCATATAATACTCTTCCAGTGTTACTTGGCGCATTTCAAGACGGAGAATTCCTATCCCGTTTTCACTAGCTAGCTGACTGTAACTGTCAATTTTCTTTTCTGGCCTTAATATATGAATGATATTGTTCGGTAAAACCTGATATTCTTCATGATGAAAATGTTTCTCCAGTAGAACAGCATATTGTTCTGCATCAGAAACCATAATTTCAATATAACTCGTACACTTTTCACGTAACTTTTCTGCTGTAATTTGTTCTACTAATCGACCATTGTTCAAGAATCCATACACGGTGGCAAGTTGCTCTAACTCTGATAAAATGTGACTTGATAAAATAATCGTCATATTCTTTTCATAATTTAATTTACGTAACAAATTTCGCATTTCAATAATTCCGCTAGGATCCAATCCATTAATAGGTTCATCTAAAATTAATATTTCAGGCTCGCCTATAATTGCGACGGCTAGCCCAAGACGCTGCTTCATACCCATCGATAGCTCCTTACAGCGTTTTTTCCGTCTATCTGCAAGCCCTACCATTTCCAAAACTTCATCAACCGCTTTTTTTCCTGGTATTCCTTTTTGCAAACGATAATATTCTAGATTCTTTTCTACTGTCATCTGCGGATAGAATCCTGGGCTTTCTATAATTGCTCCTGTGCGCTTTCTTTGCTGTTCCATTTCTTTAGGCAAATGGGATCCAAACAATCTAAGCTCTCCTTCACTTGGAAATATCTGTCCTGTTAATAGTTTTAAAAAAGTAGTCTTTCCAGCCCCATTATCACCAATCAATCCATAAATATCTCCGCGTCTGACGTTTAAATCCACCTTGGTAAGCGCAGTAAAATTTCCATATCTTTTGGTAAGCTTTTGGGCTTCTATAATGCTTTTCGTCATTTTACTTTCATCCTTTCTCTAAGTTTCCTTCTGCATCTATATTACTTCTTTGCTTATAAATAAGTACTCAAGAAACTATAAAGAAATCATAAAGAACTATGCCATTTTAAATCCAATTCCCCAAACAGTTTTTATATATTCTGTTTCAGAATCCATTGCTGCTATTTTTTTTCGTATGTTACTTACATGGACATTGACCGTATTATCCTCACCGTAGTATCCATTTTGCCATATCTCTTCATAAAGAACTTCCCTAGAAAAAACTTTTTCCGGCTGTTTGATTAAAATATGTAAAATATCATATTCGTGCCTTGTCAATGTAATTTCCTTT
>CAJJLI010000125.1 GCA_905192625.1 uncultured Clostridium sp.
CTGGTTGTTTGGAAAGCCGTCCTCCAGCAAGAGCACTATAAGGTGTCATAGATATATTGTCCTCCTGACAGAGTTTTGCCATTTCACGTTCTTCTTCACGGAAAATGAGATTATAATGCCCCTGCACAGACACAAACTTAGTAAAACCCTCTTTTTCTGCCAATGCATTTGCCTTTGCAAGCTGCCATGCAAAACAGTTTGAAATTCCAACATAGCGAGCTTTCCCAGCCTGCACCACATTGTTGAGTCCATCAAGAATATCAAAAAGCGGCGTCTGATAATCCCACATATGGTAGATATATAAATCCACATAGTCCATTCCGAGGTTTTGCAGACTTTTGTTCAGCATCCTCTCAATATGCTGCTGTCCGGTAATGCCTGCATCTAATTCATCCTGTGTACGAGGAAGAAATTTTGTAGCGACCACCACATCCTGCCGCTTCGCGAAATCCTTTATCGCACGTCCCACATACTGTTCGCTGGTGCCACTTTGATAAGCGATTGCCGTATCAAAAAAGTTCACGCCTAGCTCTAGTCCTCGTTTGATGATTGCGCGAGAATGTTCTTCATCAATTGTCCAAGTATGCTGACCATTTTTTGCATCACCAAATCCCATGCAACCCATACAGATACGAGATACTTTCAAATCTGAGTTTCCTAATTTCATATACTCCATATTGCTTCCTCCTTTTACAAAAAGTCAATGGACTTTCCCATTCCCATTGTTACGAATCTTACATCGTAAATAATCCAAGCGATCCAACTGCCTTTCTCGAAAATGAATTTCATACAGAGTCTGACTTCTTTTCTGATTCAACATCTGCAGCCTTTCAGCATCCGTATTTTCTTCCAGAAGTAGTCGCATATAAGTTTCGATTTCTTCTATATCAAATCCAATGTCGTGTAGTGCCATAATCATACTCAGTTTTTCTAAATCGGAATCATCATACTTCCATGCACCCATGACCTTTTTTACTGCACCGCATAACCCCCAGCTTTCATATTGATACAAAATTTCAATTGGAATTTGATACTGCCTGCTCGCTTCATCAATCGTCATATCCTTACTCCTTTTATCGTTTACCTAAAAAATAGCAGGTGCTTCTTTACACCTGCTATTTTAATTCCATAATAGTTATATGTCTAATGCTTATATTAAATCATAAGAAATGCTCATTTTGTATATCTTAGAAATTCAATGAATCTTGATGTAACCGAAGAAAACATTTGATTTTTCTTCCAGACTAAAACTGCTCCTGTATCCAAAGCAGGAAAAAGAGGCATGAATTTCAGATCATCATATCGAAAATCCAGATCAAAACAAAGTGCAATACCCACATGATGCCTAACCATATTCGCAGCATTTAAAATGAGATTATATATTGCAGCAACCTCTACTTCCTCGTATCTTTTTCCAAACCAACCAGAAAGCTCATGCTGCACACTTTCCCGTCCAGGCATTATAAGTGGCAACTCGATTATATCATGTGCAGATACCGATGATTTTTCTGCAATTGGTAAATCCTTGGGTACTAAAACACCCCATCGTTCTTTTTGGGGCATACGTACAAAATCATATTTACCAATATCCACTGGCTCTGTTAGTAGACCAATATCTATCATTCCCTGTTCAATTCGCTCTTTCACATCATCTGCATTTGCACTATAAATCTGAAAGGTAACAAGAGGATACAAATCTCGGAATAGCCGTATCTTTTCAGAAAGAAAGGACATATTCTGTGTTTCTCCGCAGCCAATAGAAATTTCTCCAGCTATTTCTTCCTCTTTATGTAAGAATTCCTCTTTTGCTTTATTGGCAAGAGAAATAATCTCCTGAGCTCTTCGTTTCAATAAAAGTCCATCCTCTGTCAGAATAATACTGTGTTTGCTTCTACGAAACAATTTTACTCCAAGTTCTTCCTCTAACTGCATAAGTTGGCGGGAAAGTGTAGGTTGCGTTACATGCAAAAGACTCGCTGCTTTTGTAATATTTTCTTCCCTTGCGACTATCAAAAAGTATTTTAGAATACGAAGTTCCACAGACTGCACCTCCTTTATACACAAGTATATCAATTATTGCATACCTCGTCAAAAATAAATATTGTTAAACTAGCTTCGCATAAGCCTCTGCATCTACTGCTTCCAGCCATTCATTCGATGCACCCTCTGCTGGAACTTCTACCGCCAGGTGTGCAAACCAACTGTTCGGGGCGGCTCCATGCCAGTGCTTTACTTCCGGTGGAATATTAACTACATCACCGGGATATAGTTCCTGCTCAGGTTTGCCCCATTCCTGATAATAGCCACGACCTGCCGTCACGAGAAGAATCTGACCGCCCCTGTGATGGATATGCCAGTTGTTCCGGCAACCTGGCTCAAAGGTTACATTGCCAATCGCGACACGCTCTGTCGAAAGCATATTCAAATAACTTTGCCCTACAAAATATTGGGCAAATGCTTCATTCTTCTCTCCCATAGGGAAAACGCTAATTTTATCTAAATTCATTTTCATGTCCCTCCTTATTTTTTAGGAGATATCGCAGCCATACGCTTCCGCCATCCTTTACTTCTGCGTTTTGCAGTTCAAATCCCACAGGTTTATTAGCAGCAATCCCGCCTCTTGTCGCAAAAAGTGCAGGAGTTTCCGATGAACCATCAGCAATTGGAGCGACTACAACACTGATTTCGTCACACATACCAGCTTGAATGAAAGACCAGTTCAGTACGCCACCACCCCCAAGCATGAGGGTTTCAATTCCAAACAGATTTTTCAGCTTTTCCATTGCCATCGCATAATCCAGAGATGTTTTCCCCGCAATGATATAAGAAATTCCTAATTTCCGTAAAAACGCTTTGTATGCGTTACTGGCTTTCTCCTTCAGCACTTCCAAAACATAATCATAAACCTCTATATAGGACAGTACACTATTTCTCCAACCCAATTTACCAGAGGGGTCAACAGAAACATAATACATAGGGGCATTGGGCTTTGCCACAAAATCCCCCTGTGGTACAGGAGCAGTATTATTATCCAACTCCGGTTTTTCATAAAAAGTAAAATTATCATCAGTAGTTACTCTACCAGAAATCCAGCCCTGGTGCTTGTAATAAGGGTTTTTGCCAAAAGAAATGTTATAAAATACATTTCCAGCAATTTCACCTTCCGGTGTGTCCATAAAATCTCCCATAATTTTTCCATCTAATGAGGTCATCATGTGGCAAAAAATATAAGGTCTGTTCATGTGTCATTCCTCCAAATCTTTTTCAAACTGTTTATTTCCCACTGAATACTGTGAAATATATTTATATCATACAACTTAAAGTAAACTTTAAGTCAATCCCTTATTTTAGAATTTGTTGTAAAATGAAAAGGTACATTCGTGATTGCAAGGGTAAATTCGTGTTTGACGATTTTAGAATTTGTATCACCATTTTATTACTATCATAAATTTAGGTATAGTAATGATTAGATCACTAATAAACTACACAATAAAAGAAAAACACTTAAAGATGATTTTACTAACCTCTTTAAGTGTTTTACCTGCATCTCATTTATTTTATTTCACAAATTCCTTCCTTTTATCTCTGTTCCCTCATTATAAAAGAAATTACATGATTTCGAATATCTGCCCTTCTATGCCAACTATATCATCAATTGGAATCTCTTGTCTATCGGTCATAACAACAATTCTCTCATACACATCTATCTTTTTAACCGTACCCGTGGTCGTAACATAAGCCCCGCCATTCTTCTTCTCATCTGGCTGAAAGTAAGTAATCATAATTTCAGGTTTATCTTTAAGCCGATCTGCAATAATCTGTAGCCTATCGCTTAAAACGTTTATCATATATTCATCCAATTGTACCCTTTCATCCGTCAATCTTGCAGTTTCTTTGATAGCGGCACCATGTCCAGTCAGTGCTGCAAATGGCGAAAACTGTGCCGCCCGGTCACTGAGTGCCATTTGAGGATGTTTCTTAGACACATGGCGTGGTAGAGGAATAATATCGTCATATGTCTTCGTCATGCCTTATGTCCTCCAATCTGCTTGTTCCTATCTAATGTGGTAGCTCCCTCTACCAGATTCATGCCCTTTAAAACGGCGTTCTTTCCATATTTCTTTTTAATTTCTAGCATTGCTTTTTGCATCTTCTTTTCACGCTCAAGCTCCGCTTCTTCTTCCTCTTTTCTTGCTTGTTCGGCAGCATAATCCGTAAAAAGAGTAAGCTGTTCAAAGCTGTCTTCTCTCTGAACACTTCTCTCATCTACAACATGATTCACTGCGATATTAATTCTCCTGATCAAAAGATTCTTATCAACGATACGCTCAAACAATTCTGTGAAGGCATCCATAATCAACTTTGTAGAAGAAGTCTGTCTGTTAAGATTGGTAGTTCCATGGGCAGGTTTTGGAACCATACGCCCATAATGGTCTGTAACAATTGGCCCATCATAGGACTTCTTTATTTCCGAATTTGTCAGATTTTCAATATCATATCCCACTGTTAGGATAATTTGGTCCGTCACAAGTCCTTTATCCACCAAATCAAGTACCAGCAGATCGGCCATTTCTCGCACAATTAGTAGTGCTTTTTCATAAGGATAGGCACATTGTAACACCTGACCTGAGCCAATACTATTCGTGCTTGGCTTATATGCCTTTATGTCGGCAATCGTGCATGGTTCCCAGCCCCACGCATGGTCAATTAATAACTCCGCATTAATGCCAAACATCTTATACAGCAAATCCTCGTTATAGTAGTCTGTGGACTTACCGATGGAACACCTTGCAATATCTCCCATTGTAAAAAGACCTTGTTCCTGTAGCTTCTTTGCATATCCTCTCCCAACACGCCAAAAGTCTGTTAGAGGCTGATGTGACCATAGCAGGTGACGATAGCTCATCTCGTCCAGTTCTGCAATCTGTACTCCATTTTCGTCCACTGGAATACGCTTTGCTTGAATATCCATAGCAACCTTACAAAGATACAGATTTGTTCCGATTCCCGCTGATGCAGTAATACCCGTTGTATTAATGACATCCAGTATTAATTTCGTAGCAAATTCACGGGCTGTAAGATTGTAGGTTTTCAGATAATCGGTAGCATCAATGAATACCTCGTCGATGGAATAGACATGGATATCTTCAGGTGCGATGTATTTTAAGTAAATATCATATATTCTTGTGCTATACTCTATATAATGTGCCATTCTCGGCGGTGCTATAATATAGTCTAGTGAAATGTTCGGCATAGTTTTTACTTCTGTGTCACAGTAAGAACCCCCGGTAAACTTACGCCCCGGAGCTTTTTGTAGCCGTGATGCATTTACCTCCTTCACCTTTTGTACAACCTCAAACAACCTTGCTCTGCCCGAAATGCCATAAGCTTTTAGTGAGGGAGATACAGCGAGACATATGGTTTTTTCCGTACGTTCTGCATCGGCAACCACTAGATTCGTGGTCATTGGATCAAGCCCTCGCTCCATGCATTCCACCGAAGCATAAAATGATTTTAAGTCAATTGCAAAATATATTCTGTTTTTCATGTTCATTCTCCGGTCACCTACTTCCTCAGTTTTTCACTTCTTATTATAAGCCTGTTTTAGTATGCACTGCAAACATAACAAACTTTCCTTCAACGTATATTTTGATAAAAAGATGTATTTATTATAACATGACCACTCACATTTTTCATGTCTAATTCAGCGAACAAATAATTCTTAACCATTTTTACTGCAAAATGCACCCACCAACAAATGTTAATGAGTGCGTCCATTGATTATCTATTCTCTTTTATTTCACCTTATCAAGTAGACAGTACGATTCAATAAAGGAAATGAGTGATGCAACATAGCCCTGTCCTCTCCTACTAAGCCTTTTCAATTGGTAGCCATAACTCGCAATAACTTTCTGCAATATCCCCTTCACAAGAAGGAGCATACAGTTCAATATTATAGTTTCCACCAAGTCTATAGTCCTTACAGTTTGGCAACCACTCCTTCCACATCTTCGTATTGATATCCTGTAAATTCTTCATCTTGCAAGGAAATACAGCCCATGTCCCGGCAGGAAGAGTTCTGGTTTCATAACCATCCGGAACATCTTTCCATGGCAAGTAATTATCAGCGATCAGATAATCAAAATACGAACCATTGGAATCAATACAAAGCCCAAACATACCACAAACACTCTCACTGCCTCCATCTTTCATATGTTCTTCCCAAAACTTCGGAATCTCTTGATAAGAGGTCTCATTACTAAAACTTCTTTTTCTTCCCATCACGGTAAATGCTGCTTTTTGCTCAATCCGATACTCCATCATAGTTCCACCCTCCAGTGATAATATTATTCTAAGTGGCGCAAAGTCACGAAGCAGTGCGCCCTTTTCCTTTGCAGCCGATGGTGTAATTCCATGAAATCTTGTAAAAGCTCTAGCAAAGCTATCTGGTGAATCATAGCCATATTTTATGGCAACATCAATTACTTTTACATCACTTCCCGCCAGCTCTCTTGCCGCT
>CAJJLI010000126.1 GCA_905192625.1 uncultured Clostridium sp.
CCATGAAATAATAGATGATCTAAACAAAGCAAACAGTAACTAATTTTGATAAAAGGAAACGAGTTTTATCACTTTATAAACGAAAGGGGTAAAAGCGGTGAAAAAAAATTTTATCACAGATAAAAATGAGAAAATTACATATAGTGTGAAAAAAAGTAAACGTAAAACGATTAGTATTGCTGTTTTGCAAGATGGAGAAGTCGTAGTGCATGCTCCAAACTATATTTCGGAGTCTACGATTGGGGATATTCTGAGTAAAAAGCAAGGCTGGATTGTAGAAAAAAGAAATAAGATTGTAAAACAAATGGAGACAATGGATCGGTTCAATTACTTAAGTTATGAAGATGGGAGTAATTTATTATATCAAGGAATCTTATATCCGTTATTTATCATAGAAGACACGAAGTACAAAAAGCCAAAGGTTGTATTTGATAATGAACAGTTTTATATTTATGGAAACAATAGCAGTTACAGTGAGAAACGGGAAGCCCTGCGACTATGGTATCGTGAGCAGGCGCGGGAAAAAATCATTGAACGTATTTCTTATTATGATAAAATCATTGGAGTAAATTACGGAACGATACGTATAAAAGAACAAAAAGGCTGTTATGGTAGTTGCTCATCTAAAGGCAATCTGAATTTTAATTTAAAATGTATATTAGCTCCTCCAGAAATCTTAGATTATGTTGTAGTTCATGAATTATGCCATCTAAAATATTTTAATCATTCGGAACAATTTTGGAGCTTGGTAAGTTCGGTTTTACCTGATTATAAGCAAAGAAGGGCGTGGTTAAAAGAAATGGGAACATTATTAAACTATTGAAAAACTTCCCAGTGTATATTTCAAATCACTGCACATACTAAGAGCGTAACAAACAACAACATTTGCTGACGAAAACATTTAAACACAACTAGTAAAGTCAGCACCAGAAATGGAGGAGTTTATTATGAGTAGCAGAAACAGAGTAGAAGTTCCAGAGGCTAAAGAAGCATTAAACCGTTTTAAAATGGAAGTTGCATCCGAGCTAGGTGTGCCATTAACAAATGGATACAATGGTAACTTAACTTCATACCAAAATGGTAGCGTTGGTGGCTATATGGTTAAAAAAATGATCAAAGCACAAGAAGAAAAGATGGCAGGAACAAATTCCGGTCAGTAACCAAAAACTGAATAAAAGAAGTTAGATCAAATGATGAAGCGTACACTAGTTGTACGCTTCATTTTTTTAATAATAAAAAACGATCCCAAAGAGAACATAAATAATGCCCATTCTATTAGTATTAGCAGTCAATTCCAAATAAATTTCAGTTGACAAAACACAATTATATAATAAAATAGGAGTATACATGTATTTTGCAGTATTATACGCATTTTACTGCAATTGCATTTGAGTCTAATCAAGTATTTTAAATGAAGTTTAAGAGGTAAAAAGATGAGAGTAATCGCTGGAAAGGCTAGAAGAACATTGCTGAAAACGCCAGAAGGGTTTGATACTAGACCAACAACGGATCGCACAAAGGAAACTCTGTTTAATATATTGAATGGATATTTACCGGATTGCGAATTTTTGGATTTATTTAGTGGGAGTGGCGCAATTGGTATAGAAGCAATTAGTAGAGGTGCTAAATTAGCTGTATTTTCAGAGGTTAATCGCATTGCCATAGAATGTATAAAATCAAATCTAAAAGCAACACATTTCGAAGAATATGCAAAAGTATATCAACAAGATGCCTTATCTGTGATTCGTACCATTGAAAAAGAAGGACGAGCTTTTGATATAATATTTATGGATCCCCCTTACAACCAAGCTTTTGAGAGAGAAATTTTAGAATATTTGAATCATTCAAGTATTGTACATCAAGATACAATAATTGTTGTAGAGGCTTCTTTAGATACTAGTTTTGACTATTTAGAAAAGAGTCGTTTTCAAATCTATCGAGAAAAAAATTATAAGACAAATAAGCATGTATTTATTGAATTAAAGGAATAAATATGAGTGAAATTTACATGCATTTATTAATAAGAATAAATCATATGTGGAACAATATTTATTGAATTAAAAGAATAGGTATGACTTAAATGAACATGGAGGTAATATGAAAATTGGGATATATCCAGGTAGTTTTGATCCAATTACCCTTGGTCATTTAGACGTAATTAGACGTTCGGCCAAACTAATGGATGAATTAATCATTGGAGTGTTGGTAAATAGTACAAAAGTACCTTTGTTTTCTGCAGAAGAAAGAGTAAAATTAATTGAAATGGTAGTTTCGGATATTCCAAATGTAAGGGTAGAATCATTTGGGGGGTTAACGGTTGATTTTGCAAAACAAAGAGGAGCTTCTGTTATTGTACGGGGTCTACGTGCTGTCTCAGATTTTGAATATGAATTACAGGTAGCGCAGATTAATCATAAGTTATACCCTGCAATCGATACGATTTTCTTGACAACAAGTGATGCATATTCTTACTTAAGCTCAAGTATTGTAAAGGAAATTGCTAGTTACAATGGTGATATTACACAATTGGTTCCAGAAACAATTGTAGATTATGTATATGACAAATATAAGTTGAGGAGGAACGGTTAAATGGGAGCAAATCGAATAGAACAACTAATCGAAGATATCTATGAGTTTGTAGAAAGCTGTAAGATGCAACCATTGTCGCAGACAAAGGTAATAGTTCCAAAGGATGAGTTGTATGACTTATTAGATGAGTTAAGATTACGTACCCCAGATGAGATAAAACGTTATCAAAAAATTATCGCAAATAGGGATGCAATCATTGCAGATGCAGAGGAAAAAGCGGCATCGATACAGGCGGAAGCAAAGGAAAGAGCAAAATCTTTAGTAAATGAAAATGAAATTATGCAACAGGCATATTATCAAGCGAATGAGATGGTAAGCACTGCAAATGCACAAGCTGAGGCAATGCTTAAAAGTGCAAATGAAGATGCAGATCAAATTCGTGCAGGTGCTTTAGCTTATGCGAATGAAATTTTATCTGAAGTTGAACGTGTCTTAACTGGAGCTTATGAGGATACAAGAGTGAAAACAGAGGCATTGGTTTCCTCATTAAAAGGTAATTTAGAAATTGTTATGAATAATAAAAGAGAACTAACAGAATCTCTAAGTCCTTCTAATACGATGAATGCTGTAGAGCAAGAAGAGTTAGAAGAAGGACAAAGAGAGTATAAGGAAGAAGAGTTTGACTTTGATGAAAATACATTTCTTGAAGATATCGACGATTAATACCTTATAAAATAACATATAAATTTTATATAAAATCTACATCATTGAAACATTTAAATAAAACATACTACATAAATACTACTAAGTATGAAGGCAATAAGCGCACATAGTAGTTTTGTGAAAAAGTAATATTTAATGGATAGTCCTGATACACCGATTACACTTTTGGTTTGAGCAAGGCCTGATAGGCCGCCAAATGCTGTTATTGTTGTGATTAGGACTATTTTTAATCCCAAGTCAATTGGTAAATAACTTATATTATGTATTCCAACGGTTATTTCAAGGACTCCGGTTAAAATCGAGGAGGAGAAAAAAGATATAAAACCGAAGGATTCTACTAGACTTGCTAAAACTGAAAAAAGAATAATATAACCACCAACTTTGGTGACAACTTCAAATCCACCTAAAATAGCTTCATCTACTAGCTCTAAGCATAAATCTTTATTCTTTAATGTGGTGTAAGGTTTCGTGCCATGAACGTCGAGGCAGGATTCACTTGGAAAATTTATTTTATTTTTATAAAATTGATAGCATATTAACGTACTTAAAATGGATGAAACATAAATTATAATACAGAGGAAAATTCCAATGGATGGATAGCCAAGTTTTGTGGAAGCAATATATCCAAGAATGAACATAGGACTTGCATTGTTACACATACTTGTCAGCAGTTGGCCTTCTCTTAAAGAGATACGTTTGGAATCGACCATATCAGCACTCGTTTTCGCTCCAACTGGTAGACCTGATAAAAAACCAATAAAGATTGGATAACAGCCATCTTTTGAGACTGGGAATATATGTTTAATAAAAGGATAAAGCAAGGCACCGATCGGCCTAGTTATCTGTAAACGTATTATTAGTCCGGATATTATAATAAATGGCAATAGATTAGGCAATACCGCCTCGAACCATAACAGTAAACCCGAACTAGCACCAGTTAAAGTATCGATGGGGCGAAATAACATAAGAACTAAAAATAATAAAAGAAGAATCTTTATTAATTTATTTTTTGTGATTGTTACTGCTATTTTTTTCATACAAATCCTTCACATCGTATTTGTATAATTTATGACGGATTGTCTAATCTATGCTAGAATTAAAGAATTTGTTTTATTTAAACACAATAGGCCCTGCTGTAAATTCGTTTGGAAGTATCGTATGGAATTTTGAAAATACAATCTGATTATACAAATGTGTAGCTTTTATGTCCATTTGGAAACATTGCAAAGCAAGTGGAGATAACATTTGAGGAGCATCTGCGACTTTGGTTATAACAGGAATGCTATCGTTCTTCTTAATTTCTCTTATATATTTGCTTGAAGCGGATTTAAAACCAAGCAATCTTGCGTATGCACTCTCAGAAGAATGAGTAAAGGCATGCATATCGCTTTTTTTGATTTGTAGCAGAATATGAAGAAGAGTTCTTGATATTCTAGTATAGGTAAATTGTTTGGTTTTGATATTATCAATCAGATTGGAAAAACTAATATGATAATTCATTTCATTTAGAATACGATTGGCTAAATCTTCATTCACATCCACGTAATGAAGTAAGCTTTCACTTGTTTCTTGCATGCACTGATAATAAAGTAATGAAGTGAAATCATTTACGGTGATAGGAAAAGATTTTTTATAAGAAGTTTCTAAAAGTTCTTTGGTCGTAGAAGGCACAAAGGTGTCTATGGATAGTTGCTTTTTATCAATTTTAGTAGAAAGGGAATCCTCATACTCATTTAAGTAGTCGTTATTCTCAGCAAGGGATTCGTAAAAATTTCTTAGGGCAGTAGCGGAACAAAACGGATGTTCAAGGGTTTTGTCGTGATAGCCAGCACCGTGACGCTTCATAGTTATAGGAGTGATTGGCGAGTTTAATTTTTTTAACGCTTTTATATATTCAATACCTAATATATTATTTGGTTCATTTAATACAAGGTCGAGTGATTCGGTATGACCTAGATAATCAATTAGTGCCTGCTTTCTAGCGACCGGAAAAGAAAGTCCATCTTTTAAATGAGCCTTAAGGTAGCATTTGAACTCTTCTGGTTCTTCTAGTAATATGGATGCTAGTTGGTGTAGTAAGGTGATATCGCCGCATTCGCTTCCAAAGCATAGGTAATCAACGATTCCTAAACGATTCAGTATATTGACAGCACCGTAAGCAAAAAACTCGGCACTTGCAGTTGCATAATAAACTGGCAATTCAAACACCAAATCTACACCATTCGAAAGCGCTAATTTAGTTCTAGCATATTTATCTATGATTGCAGGGGTACCACGTTGTACATAGTTACCACTCATGATAACAATCATGCAGTCAGCATTTGTTTCTTCTCGCACTTTATTGATTTGATAAAGATGCCCGTTATGGAACGGATTGTATTCAACGATAATAGCTACTGTCTTCATAAATCAAACGATTCCTTTCTTATTTCTATTATTATCCTATCATAAAAATAAGAATTCAACAATATGAATCCATTTAGAAAAAAAGTAAGTGTAATTTAGAAAATCTCGGTTAATATCTTAGGAATTTGAAATACTAATAAAAGTTAAAAGTATTAAAAATTAACGGAATAACAAGTGAAAGTGGTAAAATAGTACAAAAAAATAAGTAAAATCCAAGCTCGTATAGGGGAAATTGAAAGAATGTAAGCGTTTACAAATTTGCCTCTTGTATACTTCAATTGATAGTATTATAATAAATAGCAGTATGTTTTGACCTAGGTACTATAAATAAGAATGAGATTATCATTTTGTGTAAATAAATGTAAGCTAGGTACAAAAGATTGAATACACAAGATATTGAAAGGAGTATTATTATGGGTTTTATCGATGACATTAAAGTCAGAGCAAGAAAAAATATTAAAACAATTGTACTACCAGAAACAGAGGACAGAAGAACTTACGAGGCGGCAGCTATAACGCTTAGAGAGGGAAACGCGAATGTTGTTCTTATCGGTAGTGAAGAAGTAGTTAAGGCAAATTCTGAAGGCCTTGATATTTCTAAAGCTGTCATTGTTGATCCAAAAAAATACGAAAAATTACAAGAGTACATCGACCTTTTAGTTGAACTTAGAAAATCAAAAGGTATGACAGCTGAAAAAGCGGAAGAACTTTTAACTACAGACTACACTACATTTGGTGTTATGATGGTTAAAGCAGGAGATGCAGATGGTTTAGTTTCAGGAGCATGCCACTCTACAGCTGATACATTAAGACCATGTTTACAAATCTTAAAAACTGCACCAAATA
>CAJJLI010000127.1 GCA_905192625.1 uncultured Clostridium sp.
TTTGCTTATGGTTCCAGGGATATACAATGCACGTGAGAAATATATGGCTAGGTTATTTGGATTTGAATATTTTAAGTGCGCAAAGCGTAGAAATCTGAGGGAAGGCGAATTTGGATATTGGTATTTAACAATCCAATTTTAAATGGAAATTTGGAAGCGGATCGGTTGATAATAATGAAAAACGCAAATGATGTTCCCATTTTCCGGAGATTTCACAACAATCTCTAGCGATACCTTCAAAAGTAAAACCTAGTTTTGTAATTAACTTAATTGAGGGAATATTATCCGGCATAATATCAGCTTCGATACGATGAATTTTATGATCCTGTATTAATTGAGGTATTAGAAAGCATAATGCCTCATAAGCGAAACCGTTTTTCTGAGCATCTTTATCAAGACGATAGCCTAATTTACAGCTTGCGTATGGTTGGTGATATAAGTGAGAAAAGGATACAGTTCCAATAACATTTTGTTCTTTATTTTTTTCAAATATGTAGTAGCGGAGGGAGCTTGCTCTTAGAAACAGCACATTATCGGCTCTAAGAGCAGACTCCTGAAATGCTATTGTATAGAATTGATTTGACTGCTGGGGCTCATATGGACGAAAAAAGTCTTTGTTTCGTTGATAAAAGTCTAAAACCATGGCAGCGTCATTTTCATTGAGTAATCGTAATGAAAGCCGATTTGTAGTATACATCATTTGCATTTTTCTTCTCCTTATATGAAAATAAAGTTGTTATATCTTTTGTTAAATTAATCAATTCCTCTTAAGGAAACGCTTGGGATATAAGGGATTAAGCGCTCTTTTATTAAAAGCATTTCATCTCTGCTTCGTGGGTGTAATCCCTCTTTAATTAAATCTTTGGAGTCTTTGTAAGCTTGCAAATAATAATTACTAGCTCCTTTAATCCATTGACCAATCGATGTGAAATCATCTAGGCTATGATACTCTTGTACGACAGTAGTGCGAAACTCATATGTAATATCGTTCCTTAACAATAGTTCTACACTTTTTTCGATATGATTCAGTAAAAAAGTGTCTAGCCCTATGGTCATCGCATATTTTTCTTTTGAGTTTTTGATGTCCATGGCAATATAGTCGACCATTTTCGCAGTAATTAATTGTTGTAAAACATCTGGTCGGTAGCCGTTGGTATCTAACTTCACGAGATAACCTAAATCCTTCACTTTATCAATAAACGGGATCAGATCATGTTGTAAGGTAGGTTCGCCACCAGTAATACAGACACCTTGAAGAATACCTACTCTCTTTTTTAAAAAAGAAAATACTTCAGATTCCGGTATAAAAGATTCTTTAAATGGGGCGATAACCAAAGATGCGTTATGGCAAAAGGGGCATCGAAAGTTACAAGCATGCGTAAATATTGTACAAGCAATATGACTCGGATAGTCTAAGAGTGTGAGCTTTTGTAACCCTGAAATATTCATATTAACCTCTATTCTGGTCCATGGACCAAATTTATTATAGTCTTTAAAGTGATGGAGTCTGTTCCGATTTTATTTTTAATTTTTCTAATTTCTTTTGTTCTCTTAATTCTTTAAAAAAACTTTGTAGTAGATTTGTACATTTTTCTTCCAACACTCCTGTTACGAGTTCTACTTGATGATTAAATCCTTCCATTTGCAATAGGTTGCATACAGATCCAGCGCAACCAGCTTTTGGGTTCATCGCTCCAATTACTACTTTATCAAGACGTGACTGAACAATTGCGCCAGAGCACATTTGGCAAGGTTCTAGTGTAACGTACATGGTGCAACCTTCTAATCTCCAATCTCCCAAATGTTTACTTGCTTTTTGAATTGCAATTATTTCGGCATGGGCAAGTGTAGTTTTCTTTGTATTTCTTTTATTATAACCCCTTGCGATAATTGTATTGTCATAGACAATAACACATCCAATTGGTACCTCTCCAATTGCTGCAGCTTTTTTTGCTTGTTTTAATGCTTCTTTCATATATATTTCGTCCATTTGGATAAACTCCTTTAGCTTTCAATCAATATAAGAATGTTTTATGAAGTCTAGTGTACTTCACTCATGGATTTTATTATAGACGCATCACATTTTTAGCACAAGTCTTTGTAGATTAACTTATTAAGAGGAGTGTCAAAAATAAAACGTATCTACATAAATTTAAGTATGAAAAAGTAAAGAAAGACTTATAATATCCATCATAGTCGCACATATTAATTATTAGCTGAAAGCTATTTTTAATGTATGGCTATTAAAAGAAGGCATTTATACATTAAGTAACTTAACATTAGCAAATAAATAAAGTATAACATGAAACATATTGGAGGAAATAATATGGCAAAAGCAGGAATGAGAAGACCAGATCCAAAAGAGCCCCATGGAACAGAGAGTAACCAAAAGACTCATATTAAGAAAAATGATCAACCACCAGTACCAGAAATTCAGGGAAAAGCAAAAAGTGGTCATAAAAAAGCAGCTCCAATGCAAGAAAACTCAAAATAGCTTTGAAACACGAATTGTTTAGAAAGTATTCAGAATTATTTTATATGCTTTGCTTCCGCTTTATCTTGACAGATGAGTAAAAACCAAGTATACTAAGTCATGCATTAGAAATAAAAATACTAAAATTGTTTATAAAATTTCCGTGCAGCCGGGGAGATAGCGGTGCCCTGTACCTGCAATCCGCTACAGCAGGGGTGATGTCTTAGCCTAGGGCAATGTCTTGTAGAGCAGCCCTTAATAAGTGGCGTTGACGTTTGGGTCTTACGCAACAGGAATTTGTGAACCGTGTCAGGGCAGGAATGCAGCAGCACTAAGCAAAACCTCTTGTGTGCCGTAAGGGAGCCTGAGCCGAGTTAACTGTTAAGGTAACGTCTATGAGCATTGTTCGAAGCAAGGCGCACGGATTAAAATAGAATGAAATTGATGTCGTTGCGATATGTAACGACTTTTTTTTATGTTAAAAGAAATTGTATCTTAATTTATTAAACGTGAAAGAGGCATTATTTATCCGCATAATAGCTTTGACTCTGTAATCATAATTTTGTGTTAAAAAATTATGTGGACGATATAGGATACTACCATAGGACTATTGTATTAAGGCGGTTAGGACTAGTGGACTAGAGATTTTAATGGTGCAGAAAATGACTTTGAAAAAAGTACAAAAAACCTTTAAAAAAGTGTATTTTATACAAAATTCTAGCATTTTCATCTTTCCGTACTTTCCTTTTTCGATTATAATAAGAGTTGAAGTTAAGAGGGGATTTTAGATATTTAAGAAAGGTATCGGATATGGGTATAGAATTAAAACCAGGCACTGTATGTCAAGTTGTAAAAGGTACAACGTTATTTACTCAAAATAGTACCGTTCATAATATCTGTATGATATTAAAGGGGCGAGTAATGGTAAAAAGCAAGGGGGCATTCACTGTGCTGACCCCTGGTTGTTTTACTGGATTGAATGATCTATACATTGGCCGTTATTTAAATGATTATATTGCAATGGATGACATTGCTATATACTCCTTTGCAATAGAGGAGGGAGAACATGACGGTACGAAGATTATTGATAAAATATTAGAAGTTAACAAAGAGTATGGCGGATTGATGGTTTATTCACTATGCAATTATTTAAAAAACATAGTAGAAATTAAAATGAGTTTGTCCTTCGTCACTACATCCATTTATTCTTTTATTCAGTCACATTATAAGACGTATCTAGAAATCGGAAAAGAAACGAATATCATAAGCAATACGATGCCACAAGTGGAAGAGTTAAATGTATATGAGTCAGAGTTTAGTATTGATGTAAAAAAGCTAAAGTATTATCTTGAATGTAGTAAAATACCAGTAGATGTACAAAAAAACTTTTTTTCCTATACCAATCTTATGGTATCAAATCATGTTGAAGAAATCTCAACACTGATTGCAGAAACTACAAGTGAATGCATGGAGTTGGCAGAATACATAGAAGATGCCGTATATATTTTAATGAACGATGGTGAACAAAGTTTATTTAAAAACCAAGTTTTATTGGCAATGAAACAAAACAAAGCCGGTAATAGAAGTGAGCTTCTCATGGAGGAAATTGATAAAACCATAGATCAGATCAATTTGGTTGATAAGGTATTCAATGAAAAAATAGGACATAGTCTACAAATTAACCGTGAAAAGATGGAGCAGCTTTATTATGTTTTAATCAGTGGTGATGACAGTTCGGTGATTCAAAACACAGAAAATGAAATCGTTGATGATGTTGCTTGTATAAAGGAATTGAGTGGATCGTTACAAAAAATAATGAAATTTAGCTCATTAGAAAAGGAAACAATGGATAAATTCGTCGAGGACATTGAATATTTTCTAAATGCTACAGATCGGCTTTCCGTTGATGACACGATGCGTACCATAAAACGAGAAATATCAAAAACATTTTATGAACTCTACGAAAATATATTCTTGTTATCGTATGGAAAAACATCCATTCCAAAAGCAGTGGACTTGTTTTTAAATTATGGTTTTATTGATGAACGTTTATTAACCGAGGAGCAATTACTTGCGTTATGTCAAATCGACCAAGTCAAGGAAGAATCGAAATATCAGATTTATAGTATGAGGGAATGGCTCACATTAATTTACGAAGGGAAAAAAGAACCTTCGAAAACAGAGTTTGATTTGGATTATTCTGAAACAATTAGAATGGCTAAAAAGCGCGGGGAAATCAAAGAAGAGGATGAGCTACGTTTAAAAACAAATACAGAAGAAAAGCTTAAATTCGAAATTAAGAATATGTTTACTTATAATAATAGAATTGTGAATGGACAATTGTCTACATTTGTACCGATTTTATATAAAGATATGTTCTTAAATAGTGTAGACCGGGCTTATTTAACCAAGCATAAGGTCGAAGAGGCCCTGGATAGAATAATTGCCATAGATTATTCAGCTTTTTGTCGTGAAGTTCTTTATTATGACAAAGAAAAACGGATTGACCGTGAATATATAATAAAAGAAGTATTTCCGGATATTATTTTATTCCCTACGGTTGGTACCAATGGTTCGATGTGGCAAGAAATCACAGGTAAGAAGAGAGACAGCGAGGGAAGATTTATGTTTCCTAGCTTTTTTGAATCAAACTTTGATGATGTTATGATTCGAATGGTAGGACGTTTCCGTTGGGAATTATGTAGAAGCATACAAGGAACTTCATGGAATAACATAAAGGAGAAATCCTTAACTTCTGAATATATGGATTATATTCAGTTTTATAGAAAGAACAATGAGTTATCCGAAGAACGTAAAGAGAAGTTGAAATTACAAATTCAAAGAAATAGAAATAATTCCAGGGAAATCTTTGCATCGGACTACGAAGCTTGGATAAAAGGTGAGGCAATGGGGGCTCTTAGGTTAAATAAGTATGTAAGAGAGATTCTTGCAACATATAGTCCTTTTTCAAAACAGATACGAGATAAAATACGTATGCAGCCATTGTTTGAGGATGCAATGGCAAGATACAATCGTAATAAAGCGAAAAAAGTACATGAACTCGAATTGCGATATCATGCGTTACAAAAGGATCAAATTGAATTAACAAAAGAATTAGTTGATACTATGAAATTTTACAAAGAACTGTAACTTAAGATTAGAATTAGAACTGTCGCAAGGATTGACCGCGGCAGTTCTAATTTTTCTTGTTAACACTTTTTATAAATAGATAGGCCAGAGTGGCAATACGGAGGAATTATGTTTAAAGACTCTCCAATGATTACGGATATTACAAAAAATCATAACGATCGTATGCAAAACCTAAAGAAATTTATGCCATTTTTTCGTTTGCAAGATTCTGCGATGAATTACTACAAGGAAGGAAAATATGCCTTCCTTGATTTGGGATATATAACAATGGCCTTGTTACGATTCTTTATCGAAGAAAATAATTTCAATGATAGACAAGTATCCTACTTAGAAGTGATTGCATTTATGACGGATGTATTAAAAAGAGATTTTGAACTTTATCTATCAGAGGAAGAATATAAAGATTTGATAGGATACATGTTTGATAAGATAAAAAACGATGGAAAACCATTTGTTATGAATTACTTTGATCCACAGGATAAAAAAAGAAAAACCGCCCGAATGAAATTAATCGATAGTAAACTAAGTGGTGGAGTAGTTGTGTACTCAATTACAGCGGATGCCATTGAATTTTATCTTGAAACAAAAGAGGTGAAAGAGGAAAGCAGAATTAGTATCGAGCAACTTTTGCTTGAGAAGATGATAACGACCAAAAATTTCAGGGGTGGAATCGAAGTAATCCGTAGAATTAATGGTGAAGTAAATCGCCTACGCTTAAGGAAACAAGAGGTATTACTTATACTAGGGAACAATGTTTTTGAAGGTGTGAAAGCACTCGAAGAGTTTAACCGCACTGGTATACAGTGGTTTATGGAGGAGCAAAAGGAATTCCTTAGAAACAAACAATTGAT
>CAJJLI010000128.1 GCA_905192625.1 uncultured Clostridium sp.
CCCTGTAATGCAAGTCAAGACTCCAAGGGGGATATCTACATTTACATTCTTAAGATTATTTTCCTTTGCCCCTTTGATTGTTAAAAATCCAGTTGGCTCTTTTCTTACCTTTGGCACCGGAATTTTAATACGTCCACTCAAATACGCACCAGTAACGGATTCCTCTACCTTCATAATCTCTTCGGCGGTACCAGTAGCGATAACTTCTCCACCATGGCTTCCTGCACCTGGCCCGATATCCACAATATAATCTGCTGCGAACATGGTGTCTTCATCATGTTCTACAACAATTAACGTGTTTCCTAAGTCTTTTAAGTGCTTTAATGTCTTTAACAACTTATCATTATCCCTTTGATGAAGGCCGATACTTGGCTCATCTAGGATATAAGCCACACCCACCAAACCAGAACCGATTTGCGTTGCCAAACGAATACGCTGCGCTTCACCGCCCGATAAGCTTCCTGTTGCTCTTGATAAGGTTAGATAGTCCAAACCAACATCCACTAAAAATCCAATTCTTGCTTTAATTTCTTTTAATACAAGATCACCGATTTTCATTTGCATTGGGCTAAGTTCTAACTGATCCATAAAATCTTGCAAATCACGAATGGATAGTTCTGTAACATCAGAAATGTTTTTATCTCCAACGGTTACTGCTAAGGCTTCTTTTCTTAAACGTTTTCCGCCACAAGCTTTACAAGGAGTTGTATTCATGAATGTCTCATACTCTTGTTTTGTAGAATCCGATGCCGTTTCACGGTATCTTCTTTCTACGTTCTTAATAAGTCCTTCAAACGCGACATCATACACACCCTCACCACGCTGTCCACGATAGGTTACCTTAACGGTCTTTCCATCGGTTCCATGCATAATCATATGTTGGATATCTTTTGGTAGGTCTTTGTATGGTGTATTTAAATCAAACTTATATTCATTTGCAAGAGCTTCCATCGTACAACGAGTATAACTTGATTTGTCCACCACCGATTGCCAACCAAGTACAGCAATCGCTCCCTCTGCAATACTTAAGGATGGATCTGGAATCAACAACTCCTCTGCAAATTCCATCTTAATTCCAATACCATGACACTCTGGACAAGCGCCAAATGGGTTGTTAAAAGAGAAGGTTCTAGGTTCTAATTCATCTAAACTAATACCACAGTCTGGACAAGAAAAACTCTGTGAAAAGTTAAGAGTTTCTCCTCCTATGACATCCACAATAAGTAGGCCATCACTTAGTTTTAGAACACTCTCGATGGAATCCGAAAGTCTCTTTTCAATGCCTGGCTTTACTACCAAACGATCGATAATTATTTCTATATTATGTTTTTTATTTTTTTCTAGTTTGATTTCTTCGCTTAATTCATATAGGTGGCCATCTACCATAACTCGAACATAACCACTTTTCTTCGCCTGTTCAAATACTTTTACATGTTCACCCTTTCTACCACGTACTACTGGTGAAAGTAACTGAATTTTTGAGCCTTCTGGTAGCTTCATAATCTCATCTACCATCTGATCTACTGTTTGCTTTTTAATTTCTTTACCACAGCTTGGACAATGTGGAATACCAATTCTAGCATAAAGCAAACGATAATAATCATAGATTTCTGTCACTGTTCCAACGGTAGATCTTGGATTTCGATTGGTCGATTTCTGATCAATTGAAATTGCAGGGGATAACCCTTCTATGCTCTCAACATTCGGCTTTTCCATCTGTCCTAAGAATTGCCTTGCATAAGAAGATAGTGATTCCATATATCTTCTTTGACCCTCTGCATAGATTGTGTCAAATGCAAGAGATGACTTACCAGAACCACTAAGTCCAGTCAAAACAACAAACTCATCTCTTGGAATATCAACACTAATATTCTTTAAATTATGTTCCTTTGCACCTCTGATTTTAATATAGTGCTTTTTATCAGCCATATTATTGTCCTCATCTATCTAATAAACTTTTAAATCTTACAAACTTTATAAACTAACGAAATATAAAAGTTAATAACAACTAACATATCGGGATAATTATGAAACTCCTAAAGCTAAGAATTCCTAACTCGCTTGAATAATTGCTTTATTAAAATGCTTTATCAAGTGTTTTAATAAATTGTTTTAATTTTTAAATAATATCTTTTTTATTATTCAATAGTTCTTCAGAATCCCAAGTTAAAAACTCTTTCCTCATTTCGATACTTTTCCATACCTTCCATTTAAGAATTCTTACTTATCCTATATAATAAGCAATACAATCTTTAACCATCTAATTCCTGTATATGTTTCTTAATCTCTAGTAATTTATCACGCAACTCTGCAGCAAGCTCAAAGTTAAGTTCTGCTGCTGCCGTATGCATTTCTTTTGTAAGTTTCTTCGCCAATGCATCCAGCTCTTTTCGATTCATGGACTCTAAATCCTTATTGCCCATATCATAAAGTTCTTTCGCAACTTTCTTTGAAATAGTAATTAGCTCACGAACTTTCTTTTTTATCGTTTGAGGTGTTATTCCATGGGCTTTATTATATTCGTCCTGAATCTGTCTTCTTCGATTTGTTTCTTGTAAAGCCTTGTGCATGGAATCGGTAATCTTGTCCGCATACATAATAACATGTCCTTCTGAATTACGTGCTGCACGGCCAATCGTCTGAATCAAAGAAGTCTCTGAACGTAAGAAGCCTTCTTTATCTGCATCCAATATTGCAACCAATGTAATTTCAGGAATATCAAGACCCTCTCTTAGCAAGTTGATACCAACCAATACATCAAACACGTCCATTCGCATATCCCGAATGATTTCTGAACGTTCTAAGGTATCAATGTCAGAGTGTAGGTATTTTACACGGATACCAACCTCACGCATATAATCAGTCAAGTCTTCTGCCATTCGTTTTGTTAAGGTCGTTACCAATACTTTATTCTTATTGGCAATTTCCTTATTTACTTCACCAATTAAATCATCAATCTGTCCTGCAACCGGACGAACCTCTACGATTGGATCTAATAAACCAGTAGGACGAATGATCTGTTCAACTCTTTGCAATTCGTGTTCAGCCTCATATACATTCGGAGTAGCAGATACAAACATCATCTGATTGATTTTACTTTCAAACTCACCAAAATTAAGAGGTCGGTTATCCTTGGCAGATGGGAGTCTAAAACCAAAATCAACAAGGGTTGATTTTCTAGCCTGGTCACCTGCATACATTCCTCGAACCTGTGGAATTGTAATATGAGACTCATCCACGATAATTAAGAAATCATCTGGGAAGTAATCAATCAAAGTATGCGGTGTACTACCAGGAGTCAATCCTGCTAGATGCATGGAGTAGTTTTCAACACCAGAACAAAATCCTGTTTCACGTAACATTTCAATGTCGAAATTCGTTCGTTCCGAAATTCTTTGTGCCTCTAATAACTTATCTTCACTCTTAAAATATTTGATGCGTTCTTCCAGTTCAATCTCAATGTTCTTAATAGCAGCCTCAAGCTTGTCAGGTGCTACAACATAATGAGACGCTGGGAAGATGATCATATGTTCCAATGTGTACTTTATTTCGCCGGTTAGAACATCAATTTCAGTAATACGATCAATCTCATCACCAAAAAACTCCACACGGTATGCCGTATCGGAACTATTGATTGGGAAAATTTCAACTACATCTCCACGCACACGGAAGGTACCACGTTTAAAATCCATATCATTTCTTGTATACTGGATATCGATTAATTTTCTTAAAACCTCATCTCTTTCACGAACCATTCCTGGACGTAGAGATACCGTCATGTTTTGATAGTCAATCGGGCTACCCAAACCATAAATACACGAAACGCTGGCAACAATAATTACATCTCTTCGTTCCGTTAATGCAGCCGTAGCCGAGTGCCTTAATTTATCAATTTCTTCATTAATTGCTGAGTCTTTTTCTATATAAGTATCTGTCGAAGGTACGTAAGCCTCCGGTTGATAATAATCATAGTACGATACAAAGTATTCGACCGCATTCTCCGGGAAAAATTCTTTAAATTCTCCGTATAACTGAGCTGCTAATGTCTTATTATGTGCAATTACTAATGTTGGACGATTGAGTTTTTGAATAACATTCGCCATTGTAAAGGTCTTACCTGAACCAGTAACACCAAGTAAGGTCTGAAACTGATTGCCTTCTTCAAATCCTTTCACAAGTTGTTCGATTGCCTCAGGCTGGTCCCCTGTTGGTTCATATTCTGATACTAATTTAAAATGATCCATGTCTATCCCCCTATCCTTATAAAATCTATTTGTAATATCCACAATTTTCACGTAATCCATTCACTATCTCATTATTATAACACACTAAAAAATAATATTCAACGTGTTTTCGAATGTCTGTTCTGTTTTTTAGAGGAGTCATTCTTCGAACACTCCACCTTAATCAATGTTACATTCTTCAGCCATCCTTTTTTAAATACCATTCGTTTTTTAATGCCATGCGACTTCTATAATTTATACTAGCGCCATATGCAACCTACCAACTACAAAATCATTTTTATAAATACTTTGTAAAGATTTATTTTAACTTAACTACCAAATCGAAAAATAAGGACGAAACAAACGTCCATTTTTCGATTGCTCCATCCTTATTTTCAATTATGTTTTTATTTTTAACCCCTGAGTAAAGAATGTTCAAAGGGTTTTCTTCCATGCTTAAGGGTTTTGATAGCAATATATTTATCTTCACGAGGAGCGCATTTTGACACGTAGTTCCTTTTTTAATTTAGGCATTTCAACTTTAATACTTTACACTTACAGCGTCTTCCCCAAATATAAAAAAGTAACTCGCGTAAGATATCTAATAAAAACCTCCTGGTACCAGTCTTTAAAGGCAATTACCAGGAGGTTTCAAAAATATATCAAATCGTCTATGCCAATTGCTTTTCTACCAAAGTTGTGATTGAATGTTGCTCTACTGCGTTTAAAATACCTTCATGGTCTAATAAAATAACCATTCTTCCATTGATATTTGCTACCGCTTTTGCATAAGCGGTTTTTTCACTTTTCACAATCACAGGCACTTCACTGATTTGTTTTCCTTGAATTTCTACAATTTCACGAACAGAATCTACTTGAAATCCTACGAGCATATTCTTCGTTCTAGTAACAATTAGTTGGGATTCAGCACTTGCTTGTTCTGATAATCCAAATTTAGCGCGGAGGCTAAACACAGGAATTACCTCACCTCTTAAGTTCAAGATTCCCAAGATATTTTCTGGAGCATTAGGAACAGGTACTACACCAGTGTATGTTTCGATTGCATTAACTAGCATAATATCAAAACCATACTCTTCTTCCCCTAATTTAAAAATCACCTGCTTAGTTCCTTCCATAACTTCTCCTCCTACCCTTACTCGTTATTATTATCTGAAGTATTTATCCACCTTAAATATGCATTGATGAATGGATCAATGTTACCATCAAGAACACTTAGCGCATTCGCAACCTCAGCATTCATTCGATGATCCTTTACCATGGTGTATGGTTGTAGAACGTAGGAACGTATCTGATTACCAAAATTAATATCTTTTATTTCCCCACGAATACCAGATTCCTTGGCCTGATTTTCCTCTTGTTTTTTTAGATATAATTTTGCTTTTAACATTTGCATTGCTTTGTCCTTATTTTGAAACTGAGAACGTTCATTTTGACATTGCACTACAATTCCAGTTGGTAAATGGGTAATACGAATTGCTGACGAAGTTTTATTTACGTGCTGACCACCTGCACCACTGGAACGATACGTATCAATACGTAACTCATCATCATTGATTTCAATATCAATATCATCTTCAATATCCGGCATAACATCACAGGAAACAAAGGATGTTTGTCTTTTGCCTGCCGCATTGAATGGAGAAATACGAACCAATCGGTGTACTCCACGCTCTGATTTTAAATGACCATAGGCATTCAATCCACTAATTTGCATTGTAATAGACTTATAACCAGCCTCTTCACCATCTAAAAAGTCAAGAATCTCCGTAGAATACCCTTTCTTATCTGCCCATCTTTGATACATACGAGCCAACATACTTGCCCAGTCACAGCTTTCTGTTCCTCCTGCACCTGCATGCAATGTAAGAATCGCGTTATCTTTATCATACTCTCCTGAGAGTAAGGTATCCAATCGTAATTCTTCGAACTCTTCTATAAAATGATCTAACTCTTCTTGTATTTCAGGAATAAGGGAAGGATCATTCTCTTCATAGCCCATCTCAAGTAAGGTTTTTATATCTTCAAACTGTTGTTTGATTCCGTTATAATGAGCTAAAACGTCCTTTAAGTTCTTTAATTCCTTCATATACGCTTGCGATTTTTCTGTAGAATCCCAGAAGTTTGGCTCCTCCATGATTCCTTCAATTTCCTCTATCCTCAGCTGTTTATTTGCGAGGTCAAAGTGAATCCCTCACTTCGACTAGAG